>CAJQNX010000078.1 GCA_905479795.1 uncultured Candidatus Midichloriaceae bacterium
TACGCTTGAAAATAATCCTTCTTGGATTGCAAGTGTACCATATAATTTTTTAATAAAGTCACTGGCGCCAGATAATTTGAATGCCACATTTAATGCGTTAGATTTCTATTTGAATGGGTGGTCAATCTTTGTGATTCCAGCGATGAAAGCTACATTCGAGTATTTTGAATATTTGACAGAGAATTCTATGCCAACTGATGAATCAAGTGCTGCATACACATATGTGTATAACTCACTTTATGCTGGATATTCATTTTCTAAACATTACCTATTCTATGCAAACAATACTGGGTTATATAAAACAGAGCTTTCTTCTGAGAAATTTATGAATGCTATAGGGGGTGCAATAGGAGATGTAAATAAAAAATCTGCAATTGAAGAAGAAGTGAAATACCAAGATGTGGGTATTGCTACTTATGTTGCAGATACTGGAGTTATATATGGTCTTTCTGGTAATGGTACAATAGCCACAGATAAAAAATGGCTTCCTGTGAAATTGGCATCTTCTTTAATTTCGTATTCATTCAAAGCTTTTAACTTCTATAATGCTCACAATGCGATTAAGTATGTGGATAACAAATATGTTGGTGCTAGTGATGGTTTAAATAATGCAGTTACAGGTGCTGTTAACCTGGGGAAAGGTGCGTATAAATCTATGCCTGAAGTAAGTGAATATGTGTATGGAAGTATATCTAAATTAACTGATTATATGCTAAGTATTGTTGCCAAAGAAAACAATGAGTTAAGTGAAGTATTAGAGGCATTTAATGAACTTATCCAGGATAAAGAATCAATTTTTGAGGGATATAAAGATGAGATATTCTCATTTAATGCAAAAAATAAGGAAGCTTTTCAAAAGAATAAAGAGATATTGGCTAAAAAATATTTAGAAGAAATTGGAGATTATGTAAATAAATTTAATCCTGAAGAAGTCAGTGACTTTTGCCTTAATTTAAACAAGGTAAGTTTCTTTGCGATACTTCATTACACTCGCAAGGCTGATACATTGAATGAAGATGATGAGATGTTGGACTCTTCTAATAATAAAGAGCATTCTGGATATAAATTTTATAAAAAATATTACAAAGGAGATAATGTTGAGAAAATTTTTGCTGATATATGTGCTATGCGAAAAGATTTGCAAGAATATAAGAGCGCTAATGATGTAAGTGAGGATAGATACAAAGAAATTTGCTCAAGTGAACAATACAGTGGTGAACTTCTATGTTCAGATTTTGTTAAGGATGTTATGTTCCCTGAATTAGTTGATGCTTAATTTGTAGGGGTTTATAACGCGGGTATTTATCAATAAAATTGTTACCTAATAGAGTGTGGTGGTCAATAGATGTTTTGATTAAGTTTTAAATTTATGCTACCATGCACTGATTAAATTTTATTCTCGTTTAAATGTCAAAAGAAGGTCAAAATTACGGTGCGGATTCGATAAAAGTTTTAAAAGGACTTGAAGCGGTAAAGAAGCGTCCAGGAATGTATATAGGCGATACGGAGGATGGTTCTGGGTTGCACCATATGGTATATGAAGTTACTGATAATGCGGTTGATGAAGCTTTGGCAGGTCACTGTGATAAGGTGATAATAATACTTAATTCAGACGGTTCAGTTACGGTCATTGATAATGGCAGAGGAATACCAACGGGGATACATAAAGGTGAAGGAGTATCTGCTGCAGAATTAATTATGACTCAATTGCATGCAGGTGGGAAATTTGATGATAATTCTTATAAAGTATCTGGTGGTTTGCACGGAGTAGGGGTTTCTGTGGTGAATGCACTTTCAGAATGGTTAGAGTTGACTATTTGGAGAGAAGGAAAAGAATTTTCAATGCGTTTTGAGCATG
Source organism: uncultured Candidatus Midichloriaceae bacterium (assembly GCA_905479795.1). Lineage (GTDB taxonomy): Bacteria > Pseudomonadota > Alphaproteobacteria > Rickettsiales > Midichloriaceae > Aquirickettsia. The sequence goes on from CAJQNX010000078.1 coordinate 1,859, forward strand.
GACATAAAGTTAGAGAATTAGATTCAAAAGAAAGTCCTGATCCAAGTAAAACAGGGACGCAAGTTAGATTTTTCCCATCAGACAAAACATTCTCTCATATAGATTTTAATTTCACTACTCTTGAGCACAGATATAAAGAATTGGCATTTCTTAATCCGGAAATTTCAATAGAGTTGTGCGATAAAAGAGGTGAAGAGGAAAAAATAGCTAACCTGCACTTTGAAGGGGGAATTTTAAATTTTGTTAAATATCTTGATAGAGCAAAACATGCAATTAATAAGACTATTAGGATTACTGGAGAAATGAATGATATAGTTGCAGATGTGGCATTTCAGTGGAACAATAGCTTTCATGAAAACACCTTAACATTCACTAATAATATTCGCCAAAAAGATGGTGGTGCGCATTTAACAGGTTATAGAGGAGCGTTAACAAGGGTTATTAATGGTTATATAGAAACAAATCAACTACAAAAAAAGCAAAAAATAAAAATTTCGCCTGAGGATATGAGAGAGGGATTGACTTCAATTGTCTCAGTGCGTGTTCCTGATCCAAAATTTTCATCACAAACAAAAGATAAATTGATTAGTGCTGAGGTTCGTACTGTTGTGGAGTCTATTGTTTCAGAAGAATTCTCTAAGTGGCTTGAGATGAATCCTAAAGATGCCAAGACAATTATTGGCAGAATGGTTGAATCCGCCATTGCAAGAGAAGCTGCAAGAAAGGCAAGAGATTTATCTAGAAAACAAGTTGGTCCACATATATCAACCCTTCCAGGTAAATTGGCGAATTGCCAAGAAAAAGACCCTGCTAAATCAGAATTGTTTTTGGTAGAGGGAGATTCAGCTGGAGGTTCCGCAAAACAAGGGCGTGATAGAAAAACCCAAGCAATTTTACCACTAAAAGGTAAGATACTGAATGTTGAAAGAGCAAGATTTGATAAAATGCTTAACTCAGCTGAGATTGGAACTTTGATTACTGCTCTTTGTGTAAGTCTTGAGGATAAAGAATTTGACCTTACAAAAATTCGTTATCACAAAATAATTATTATGACTGATGCTGATGTTGATGGTGCGCATATCAGAACGTTACTTTTAACTTTTTTCTTCAGATACATGCCATCTTTAATTGAAAAAGGATATCTATACATAGCACAACCTCCGTTGTATAAAGTGAAAAGAGGTCAGACAGATACATATCTAAAGGATGAGGTGGCTCTTCATAACTATCTTAAGCAACTTATTTTTAAAAATAGTGTTGTTCAATATGGTGATAAACAATTAAATGAAGATGATGCAAGTAAGCTCTTAAATAAACTAATTAAATTTTCAAATATAATTAAGAATTATAGCAATCAAATTCCGGCTTATATTATAGAAGAACTTTTATTTTTAGGATTTTTTAATGAAGATTATAATAATGAATTTCATGCTGATAAACTTATTATTAAACTCAATAAGTTATTTATTGGTAGTGCTATAGAATGGGAAATTACAAAAACTGAATTAGGAATTCAAATTAGCAAGTTAGAAAAAAGTGTAAAAGAAGTATATGAGGTAAGCAAAAATCTCTTTTCAGAAAAAAACAAGGATATAATAGTTGATTTAGTTACGACACTAAGTGAATTTAAGCAAGGGGGACAATTTGTTTATAAAGATGAAACAGTAAAGATAAATTCTACTATCATTGAATTAGTTGATAAGCTTTTTGGATATGCTAAAAAAGGACTTTATATTCAAAGATTTAAGGGATTGGGTGAGATGAATCCTGAGCAATTATGGGAAACCACTCTTGATCAAAATAATAGAACTTTACTGCAAGTGAAAGTAAACGATGCAAGTGATGCAGAAGAGGTTTTTTCAACTTTAATGGGAGACGTGGTCGAGCCAAGAAGAGACTTTATCAAAAACAATGCTTTAAAAGTTGCTAATTTAGATTATTGATTGTAATCATTGATAACAATTATAAGTATGTAATTTAGATGGCATGGGTATATCTTGTTTTAGCGGGATTTTTTGAGTTAGCATTCGCTATATCACTAAAATTATCAGAAGGTTTTACAAAAACAAAATGGATAATTGCCTTCATAATTTGTAGTGCGTGTAGTTTTTATTTTTTGTCAAAATCCTTGGGTAAAATACCAATTGGAACTGCATACTTAGTTTGGACTGGAATTGGTGGGATTGGAACCGTTATTATTGGTATTTTATTTTTTAATGAGCCTTCAACACTTTTAAGATTATTTTTTATCACTCTAATAATTATTGCAATGATAGGGTTAAAATTATCGTAAAATTTCCAAATTGCAAACAGAAATTTCTCATAATAGTGAAAGTACTTTAATCTTATTTACTATAAGAGAGGTAAATTCTTTATAAAACTTATGGTGGTAATGAGTTGTGTTTAAAATTCAAGGATTTTGGTATTGTTCATGAGGTTGAAATGTCATGGGGCTCTACTATGAAGCTGGCGCTCATTTTGAGTAATTTTGCTTCGATATATTGGGCACTTTAGCCTTTTGTTGTTTTGATATTAAAATTTATTCTTTATCCAATTTTTTTGGATAATCTCTATCTTTACAATACTTATCATTTTCTATTTTTTTTCTCATCTCTTTACTTTGTAATGGCGTGTCTTAAGCAATATACTACTTGAAGAATTAAAATTTTTATCATAGAGTCTTTCTTTAATAATACATTAATTATATTTCATCTTATGCGTATAAAAAAATTTAGAATTGAATGCGATGCAATGGGGAAGATGAAAGTACCCAGTGATAAATATTGGGGAG
>CAJQNX010000079.1 GCA_905479795.1 uncultured Candidatus Midichloriaceae bacterium
AAAATTCATCGCATATTCTACCAGCTTAGTAGCCCTTCCAAGCGCCACTAATAAAAAACCAGAGGCAAAGGGATCAAGAGTTCCGCAATGCCCAGTCTTGACATCAAGCAATTTTTTAAATTTATTAATTGCTTGAAAGGATGTAATCCCGACTGGCTTATCAACTAAAAGCCATCCGTTCATTTATTTCTTATTTATATCTGCATTTTTCTTAACAATCTCAACTCTATCAACATCAATTTCTATTCTTGGATTTTTTCTTTTCATTTCTACTCCTCCATATATCATAACCGTATCAGATGCAGAAAAATCTTCAAATGGCATATGCTTTTGATCAATATCAATAGTGATTTCACCCGTACTATCTTTGAACATGTATTTATCGTGAGAAATTTTTTGAGCTATATTACCTTTCAAAAAAACTTTCATCCCATGAAATGAACCATCAAGAACTTTTTGCACTGTTGTTAAATTTTGATTTGATTGTATCATATTTTGAGCCTGAGGACCTTTAAAGTCCGCAGTTGCAGATTCAAAATTAAAAAACTTAGCTGCCAAACATGCTAAAAACAAGCTTTTAGATATTACTTTTTTCATAAGTTTCACCTCGAATAAAAATGTTAAAATTCATTATCTTCTAAAAAATTTTATATTTCAATATTATGATTTAATTTTTTTGCTTTACTACCATAATACTCTTTTATATCTAAGTTAAAAAATTGATGCGGAATAACATTGTCAACCTTAATCCCATGCCTTATTAAATCTTTTGCTTTTGCAGGATTATTTGAAAGTAAATCAATCTTATTTATATTTAACATTTGTAAAATTTTTGTGGCAATTGCAAATCCTCTTGCATCACTGTCTAGTCCTAAATTTTCATTTGCCTCCACGGTATCAAATCCACTTGATTGAGCTTTATAGACTCTAATTTTATTAGTTAAACCAATCCCCCTTCCCTCTTGATTCAAATAAATTATGACACCACCACCTTTTTCACTCATAATTTTAATAGCATTATGAAATTGTTCATGACAATCGCACTTAACACTATTAAAAATATCTCCAGTAAAGCATGATGAATGAACTCTAACCAAAGGAATTTTATCACTATCATTTTCGCTTTTTGGGTTGATAATAATAGCATAATGATCTTTAGAAAATTGAGATCTAAAACACTTTATTTCGCCACTTCCAAATTTTAACTTTAAATTTGCACTGCACACCTCATGCAAATTATTATCAGAGTCAGCGATAAAGTCATCTATATATTCTGATTTTAATGAATTTATATGAAAATTTAATTCAATATCAGAATTTATTTTAGCAATCATAGCCACAGGAATTAGTTCGCTGATCTTTAAAAGCATCAAAGCCTTTTCATCTAAACTTGATACCTTACCGCAATCATGTACATGTGCATCTAGATCTGCCGCTTTCAAACTAAAAGCTAGATTTTCAATTTTGTTAAAATCAAGGCTATGACAGTTTATTTTACAATTTTTAAGCTTTAAAAAATTAGCTCTTTGTTCGGTTACAACCAAATTAAGTTCTTTAAATGCACCTCTTATTTCATCAAAAATTTTCTTATTTATTCTTTCAAGTGGCAATATTAAACTTTTTTGATTTTGATGCTCTAATATAATAGGAATACCAAATTTCAAATCAGAAATACATCTTGTTACTTCAATAATTCTTGCCTCAAATGCTTTAGACATCTTAGTATTATTTATTTTCATCCTCTACTCTATATAATTCTTTTTTTACTCCGCATGCGCTTAAAAAATTAGCAAGCAAAAGTATTAATGATAAAAATATTATATACTTTTTATAATTAAACATTATCGTTACTACTGGTGTATCAGTTAAATTAAATTGAATGAATAAGTTAGCATTATTTATCAGCATACTACTTTTTTCAACAAATATTTCATCAGCAAATGTTTTATCTTCAGGTGCTAATCAACATAACATTAAAAAAATCTTGGTAAAATATAATTTAAAAACCATAAAAAAAATAGGCGATTCAAAATTTTTTAATGACAAAGCAAAGGAAGTTTACCTAAAAGAATTTAATAATAAATTTATTATATTAAATTTTTGGGCTAATTGGTGTATCGAATGTGTGAATGAGCTCAAATCTCTAAATAATCTACAAAAAGAATTGGATAAGTTAAAAATTACAGACATAGAGATAGTCTCTGTGAGTGATAATACTTTAGATTTTGAAAAACTAAAAAATTTTTATCAAACTCATAAAATTAATAACTTAAAAATTTACTTTGATCTCAGTAAAAATTTAATGAATGAATTTAAGGTAAATTCTCCACCAACAACAATTTTCATTGATAAAGAGGGTAAAATATTCGCTAGATTCAACAATGCATATAATTGGCGAGAACCATCAATGATAGATTATATTTTGGACATTAAAGATAATAATCATTGAAAAATATTATTTATCTGACAATTATATTAAAAAAATTTATATACATTCATGCATAAAATTAACATAAGTATAACAAAATTAAATAATTCAAAGGATTTACCATTGCCACAACATGCAACAACTTATAGTGCGGGAGTTGATTTGGTTGCTGCAATTAATGAAGACCTTATTATAAAGCCCACTCAAAGAATGTTAATTCCAACTGGAATTGCAATTTCAATCCCTGAAGGTTTTGAAGGCCAAGTTCGTCCACGTTCAGGATTAGCTGTGAAAAATGGCATCACTGTGATAAACGCACCTGGTACAATAGATTCTGATTATAGAGGAGAAATAAAAGTTCCAATCATTAACTTGGGTAGTGAAGATTTTATTGTTGAAAGAGGTATGCGTATTGCTCAATTAATTATTGCTAGATATGAGAGAATAGAATGGGATCTAGTAGATCAATTACCTAAAAATACCACAAGAGGTGATGCCGGATTTGGCTCAACTGGGCTTGATTCAAAATAATAAATATGTTCGGCAACAACTCTAAATTACCATTTGAAAAAGGAGATGGAAACTGCTTAAAAGTACACTCCATTTTTGAAACAATTCAAGGAGAAGGACCATACTCAGGTCATCAAGCAATTTTCATCAGAGTTAGTGGCTGCAATCTTGCATGTAAATTTTGTGACACAGAATTTGATAATTATAAAGCATTAGAAATTCAGTATATTTTAAAAAAGATACAATCATTTGAACAAATAAAGCCATTGATAGTTATCACTGGAGGAGAACCTTTTAGACAAAATATTTCGTCATTGTGCAAATTACTAATTATGCATGACTTTAATGTTCAAGTAGAAACAAATGGCACTTTATATTTAGATATTCCAAATGAAGTAGAGTTGGTATGCTCTCCTAAAATATCTAATAATAAATATAATATGATCAGAGATGATGTATTAAAACAAGCCATTGCCATAAAGTTTTTAATATCCTCTAATATTATAAATTATTCTGATATATCTGAAGTAGGGCAAAAAAAATATGATATTCCTGTATATGTACAGCCGATGGATGAATACAATGACACAATAAACCAAAAAAATTTAATTCTAACGCAAGAAATAGCAAAAAAACACAATGCAATATTATCTTTGCAACTTCATAAAATACTTAATATTGAATAAATATTATTTATGAAGACCCCATAATATTATTCTAAATAAACCCTTGAACTTTGGCATCACTCCATTCTAATCTACTTACTTATTTACCACTTTTAAAGAAAATTCATATGAGATTTACTTTCTTGCAATAAAAATTAATACAACTATAGTTTCCTACTTTAAATGTATTGATTATAAAAACTAGAGAATGAAAAAATCTACATATACACCCTTCATTGTAATCGCAATACTGTTACTTGTTTTGTTTGCAGGAAAACACACTCCGTTAAATGCCAAATCTTTTTTTTATGCAATAAGCTTAAGTATTCAAAGTTTATTAATGGCTATATTGCCATTTTTAATATTCACGTTTTTATTTAATAGCATAGCCTCATTTAAAAAAAATGCTGTCATCTTTTTATTACTAGTTATGTTTTGCATATGCTTATCTAATTTTACTTACACCATGATAGCCTATTTTTTTAATTCGTTAAACCTAATGGGAGAAGTTAAAATTATTGCTACATCTAAAGACAAATTAGAACCTTATTGGGCTGCAATGAATTTGCAAATCATTCCAAACAATATTGCCTTAATAGCTGGTATATTATGTGGATTATCAGTAAACATAATAAAGAAGTCCGATAAACTACAGGATATATCCACCAAGCTTGTTGGAATATCATTATTTATATTAAATAAAATATTCATTCCTATTATACCACTATTCGTACTGGGATTTGCATTTAAATTACAACATGATGAAATACTTGTTCCAATATTAAAGGATTATAGCATCGTTTTAATAAATGTTTTAATTCCAGCTATTTTATACCTAGCACTGATGTACTATGTATCTAATGATTGTAATGCTAAAAAAGCTCTTTCTTCAATAAAAAATATGTTACCTGCATTTTTAACAGGTCTAACAACTATGTCTGGTGCTGCAGCCATTCCATCCTCGCTCATAGCTTCTGAGAAAAATACAAAAAATCCAACTCTCTGTAGATCTATCATACCTATGACATCAAATATTCATCTTCTTGGAGATGGTTTTTTTATTCCAATGGTTTCTTTGGCTATTCTCACATCCTTTGGCTACAACATACCAGATATAAATCATTATCTTGTTTTTGCTTTCAGTTTTATGTTGGCTAAATTTGCAGTTGCAGGCGTTCCTGCTGGAGGCATATTAGTTATGCTACCTGTTCTGAAATCAACTTTGGGATTTGATGAAGAGATGCTATGTTTAATAATGTCTATTTATATAATATTTGACCCTATTACAACGTCAATAAATGTATTAGGAAATGGTGGATTTGTCATGATGATTGTAAAGTGTTATAACAAAATACAATTTAATTTCTTAACTTCAAAATAATATCGTAATAAGGCTAATTTAAGTTAAAAACATCTCCGAAACCAAACTTTTAAATCTATCTCCTCTTTCTTCAAAATTTTTCCACTGATCGAATGAGGCGCAAGAAGGAGACAGCAGTATTGTACCATTTTTAACTGTATTTTTTATTTCACTTAAGGCATTTTCAATTGTGTTGCTAATTGAATACGGTATTTTATTTGCTTTCAGCATCTGTACAAACTTATCTGAACCCTTACCAATTAAATAACAATGCTTCACTTCTTTGAGGTGATTATCAAGATCTTCTACACTTTTCTCTTTAAATATTCCTCCTGCGATCCAATAAATATCTTTAAAAGAATTCATCGCCTCCTTACATGAAGCAATATTCGTAGCTTTACTATCATTAACAAAAGTCAGATTGCCAATCTGAAAAAACAATTCCATTCTATGAGGTAAGCCGATAAATGAATTAAGTGAACTTACTATGTTTTTTGTTTCGACATTAAGTGCTTTGGCTGTTGCGTATGCTACAGCCATATTTTCAGCATTATGAGGACCAATTAAGCTATTCGGCACTATGATATTAAAAATTTTATGCTCAAAGTAATTATCATAAATTATATTATTCATCACAGATATGCCATTACCCACAATCTCTTTACTAGATATTGGTATAATTTTTTGTTTGTTGATTAATTTAAGTTCTTTAAAAATTGTTCTATTAACTTCATTATTTAATGATATAACCGCAAAATCATTTTTGTTTTGATTCTGAAATATTTTTATTTTAGCATTTTTGTAATCATTAAATGACTCATACCTATCTAGGTGATCAGGAGTAATACTAAGAAGTATAGCAACATTGAACTTATAATGCTGCATTAAATCAAGTTGATACGATGATAATTCAATAACATAATGCTCAGTTGAATTATCAAAATTTGGAAGGCTTAATACAGGCTTTCCAATATTACCACCTAAAGCCGATTTATACTGACTCGCTCCTAAAATATGATTAATAAGAGATGCTGCAGTTGATTTGCCATTAGTGCCCGTAATTCCAATATAATTAGCCATCGGGCATGCCTTAAATAATATATCAATATCTGTGACCACCGGAATGTTATATCTTTCACAAATTGAAAATATCTTGTGTGGAGCAGGATATTTATTAGGAACACCAGGGCTTACAATGACAAAATCTAATTTCTTAACATCAAACGGATCAATCACACTAGAAAAGTGAATATTCTTCGTTTTCTTTATTGTTTTTTTAATACGTAAAATATTCTCTTTATTGTCATCCCAAGCGATTATTTGGGTCTCCTCAATTAAGAAAGCATTGAGAGAATCAAGACCAGTCTTTCCCAAACCAAATATTCCTATTTTGCTATTATTAAAGTTAGTTAAATTTATTATAAAACCCCCATTAACTTTATTTCACTTACTTCCCACGCATTCTCTATACATTTGAATTTACCATATTTATCGATTAAAAAACAATCAAATCTCATTTGGAAATTTTTAAATTGATTATGCTGTGATAAAAAGTACATTGCAACTTCGCAAGATCTACTTTTTTGCTTATTAAGTATAATGTCGTAATTAGGGATGATCTTTCTGTTTTTTACCTCAACAAATATCAATAGATCATCCTTAAATACTATTAGGTCTATTTCACCATATTTTGTTTTATACCTATGTTTAAAGATATTATATCCCTTATCCTTTAAATAATTACTTGCAATAATTTCAGCATTTAACCCAGTTTGATAATTAGATAAATTCTTTTTCATTTCACATAATTAGTCATTGCCTAAAAGTTCTGATATTCTCAGGCACAGGGTCATTCATCATTGATCTATAAGGATTAATATCTACCCCTCCTCTTCTTGTATATCTTCCATAAACTTGCAAATCATTAGGCTGACAATTTTTATATATCTCCATGTATATTTTTTCTATACATTGTTCATGAAATTCATTCAAATGTCTCAAAGAAAGAATATAATGCAGAAGACTAAATCGATTAATTTTGGGTCCTGAATAGGTAACTATCAATGTCCCCCAATCTGGCTGAAGCGTTACAGGACAATTAGACTTTAATAAATTGCTATATATTTGCTCATTTTTAACAGTAATGCCATGAATAGTTCCTATAGATGGATCGCTAAAATCTTCATTATAAAAGCCATCAATGATCTCACCTTCTGGTAAAAAGGAATCCATTTTTTTATTTACATCTATCAATTTTACCAATACGTGCGTCATTAATTTATTTGACAAATCATGCTCAATAACATCTTTTACGTGTTCTGCAGAATCAAAAACAGTGCCATTAAATGAATTCAAGTATAATTTTAAGGATTTGGACTCCACTAAACATACCGAATCACATGGATATATTATTTCTGCAACTGCAACTTCTGGCTTTCCATTTGATGCTAACCAGGAAAGCTCATAGGCGTTTAAAATATCATAGCCATAAAAAGGTGGAGTTTTTTTATTAATTCCAATTTCTCGTCTCTTTATTGCTCTTTCAATAGGAAATATTAATGAATTATCATATTGATCTGCGTAAATAGATTTTTCCCCAAGCGGTGATGAATTAATTGTCATAATATTAACCTGCACTATATATTATTGGATCATCCATTCCCACACTTTTAAATGCATTTAGCCTTAAAGTACATGCATCGCACGCACCACAAGCATGGCCGTCTTTAGACGGACTATAACATGAAAAAGTATTTGAATAATCCACACCCAACCTCAATCCTTCTTGAATAATTTGAGTTTTATTGAGTTGCATAAGAGGAGTATGAATTGTCATTTTCTCTCCTTGCACAGCCCTTGATAAAGCTAAATTTGCCAATACATTATATGCTTCTATATAAGCAGGTCTACAATCAGGATATCCACTGTAATCAAGTATATTTGCACCAATAAATATATCATTCGCTGGCAAGACTTCAGCATACGCTAAGGCATAGGACAAAAATATAGTATTTCTAGCAGGCACATATGTCACTGGTATGCCACTAAGAATCTCCTCTTCAGTTCTATGTTTTGGCACATCGATATCACTAGTAATTGCAGATTTACCAAAAATCTTTAAATCTATTTTCACAATCATGTGCTTGGCTTCTGGAGCTAATACTTCTTTGACCTTTTTTGCAAATTCTAATTCAATCAGTTGCTTTTGACCATAATCAAAACTTATGCAACAGGGATTATATCCCTTTTCTTTAACGATAGCAAGTGTGGTAGAAGAATCCAACCCACCGCTTAGTAGTACAATAGCGTTTCTCATATTTTTTTGCTTTTTAAATTTTTAAATCCTATTAAATCCCCTTTTTCAAGCAATTCTAAAAAAGCTCCACCTCCAGTCGAAATATACGAAAAACAATCTTGCAATCCCGATAGCTTAGCAGCCGCCACAGCATCACCACCCCCTACAACACTAACTATATTATTTTTTTGAGTATAGTACGCTATAGCCCTTGCAATATGCAAGCTACTAACAGCAAATTGTTGTTCCTCATAAAATCCTATTGGTCCATTCCATATTACAGCTTTTGAATTTTCAATAGTGTCACATAAATTTTGACAACTATTCAATCCAATATCCAGCATACAATCTCTACTTGATATATCATTTATATCTTTAACAAATATCTTATTATCAGCATTTTTTCCTATAAAATCGTTAGGAAGTATTATTTTTTCTTTATATTTTTCATATATATTTTTAGCATCTTCAACATAGTCCGCTTCATAAAACGAAGTTCCTATTTCATATCCTAATGCTTTCAAAAAATTATTTACCATAGCGCCTGCAATAAATATTTTGTCCACTTTATTAGCAAGATGCTCTAGTATTTGAATCTTTGTTGAAATTTTTTTACCACCTATAATTAATATCTGCGGCTTGGTATTTTTACTAAATACATGATTTAAATTTTCCAATTCATTTACAAGCAGCAACCCAGCGTACGAAGGAAGAAATTGCGTTATAGCATCTATAGATGCATGCTTTCTATGGCAACATGAAAAAGCATCATTTACGTAAATATCTGCATATTGACTTAATTTTTGAGCAAATTGATTATCATTTATTTGCTCACCTTGATGAAACCTTAGATTTTCTAATAATATTACTTCCCCAATTTGTAATTTATCAACACGAGTCAAACTATCTGCTGATAGTATATCCTCTATAAATACTACTTTAACCTTTAAATATTCTTCTAAGTATGGAATTAAATTTTTTAAAGATAGTTCTTCTTTATATTTTCCATTAGGTCTTCCAAAGTGGCTTGCTAAAATCACCTTTGCATTTTTTTGTAATAAAAATTTAACCGTGGAAGCAATGTTACTAATTCTAGTATCATCTAATAAAACTTGATTACCATCAAATGGAACATTTAAATCACATCGTAAAAAAACCTTTTGATTATTTAGGTTAATATCATTTATATTTTTCAAGTTGATTATATCCATATTTAATTACACTTTAACTTTTAGCCATTAAATTTGCAATTTCAAGCATTCTACATGAAAATGCCCATTCGTTGTCATACCAAGCTACCACCCTACAAAAATTTTTATTTATCACTTTTGTTTCGCCAACATCAAAGATTGCACTAGCGGTTGTATGATTGAAATCAATTGAAACAAGTTCATCCTCAGCAACTTCAACAATCCCCTTATAATTCCCTTTTGAATTTTGTCTCATAATCTCATTTATTTCTATACTAGATGTATCTTTATTCGAAATAAAACTTAAATCAATCATTGAAACGTTTGGGGTTGGCACTCTCACCGCCGCCCCATCTAATTTACCTTTTAAATTTGGAAGAATTAACCCTATTGATTTCGCAGCTCCAGTAGTAGTTGGGATAATTGACATTGCCGCTGCCCTAGCTCTTCTTAAATCTTTATGCCCACCATCAATTATTCTCTGATCATTGGTATATGAATGAATAGTGGTCATGAAGCCACTTTTAATTCCAAAATTTTCATCAAGAATTTTTGCAATAGGTGCTAAACAATTTGTTGTGCATGAACCAATTGAAACAACTCTATCTTCTGAAGAAAGTTTATCATGATTAACTCCTAAAACCACCATATTATCAGCGTCTTTACAAGGTGCTGAAACTAAAACTTTTTTTGCACCCCTCTCTATATGTCTTAACGATAATTCCTTACTATTAAAATTACCGGTGCATTCTAGAATTAAATCTACATTATAATCTTTCCAATTAATATTTTTTATATCCCTTTCTTTTATTATATCTATTGATTGTCCTTTTATAAAAATTTTATCATCTTCTATTTTATCAATAGCATTAAAAGTTCCATGTATAGAATCATATTTCAACAAATGAAGCTTTGATTTAATATTAGATTCTCCAAGATTTATCGCTACTAAATTTATGTTCTCATATTCCTTTTCAAAAAACCTTCTAAAAATATTCTTTCCTATTCTACCGATTCCGTTAATCGCAATATTAATTTTAGCCATTTAATATCGTTTATTTATTTTACGCTTGATAATTTAAATGCTAACTTCAGTTATTGCAAGCATACATTTTATTAATTGAAGCAAAGTAGATGAATCAAGACATTATTAATTCCATAATTATACAAAGAAAAGCATCCGATCCTAGAAATAACGTATATCTCAGCGCATCAGCAGGTATTGGAAAAACCAAAACTTTAATAGATAGAATATTACGATTACTTTTAGAAGGTGAGCGAATTGAGAATATATTATGTATTACATTCACAAATGCTGCCACCGGGGAAATGCTAAATAGATTAAAAGAGGAATTAAAGAAATGGCATGTATCTAGCGATGAAGAGCTCAAAAAGCATATTAAAAACATGTTTGAACTAGACATAAATAAATCCCACATATTAAAGGCAAAAGAACTCTACAACACATATTTAAATAATTTTGATAAGGTTAGAATACAGACTTTGCATTCATTATGCGTTGATGTCTTAAATCAATTGCAATTTATACAAGAAGATAAGTTAGAAAATGTTAAAATCATTGATGATTACAATAGGAAAAGATTAATTGAAATTGCGCTGGAAAATGCAATTAATCTATCTAAAACAAAGCCCGAACTTAATTTCTCCATTACTATTCTAGCTAAAAAATATGACTATTACACTCTATTGCAGTTAATAAGTAATATTATTTCTCAGAAGCAAAAAATTTATCAATTCATAAATTCACAACATTCAATATTGGATTTAATCAATGAACAATATGAATTTTATAATAGTAAAAGAAGTGCACCAAACAGTAATTTATTTGACGAATTTATTACAAAAATTCCTCAAAAATTTAAAAATTTAATCATAGCAAATCAGCATGAAAGTTATATATGCACAATTCATTTATGGGTTGCTGGGGATAGACAATTTCAAATTGATAATTTGACAAAATATTTTGATTGTTTCTTAACAAAAAGTCTGACCCCAAGAAAAAAACTTTTTAATAAGCAATTTAGAGATACTCATAAAGATTTAATTGAGGAATGTGAAAATGAGCAAATCAGAATTATTGAATTTCTTGAAAAAAAATCCTCTTTTGAGCAAGCCCAATTTATAGAATGCTTAATCATTATTTTAAATGAAATCATTTTTGAATATGAGAGATTAAAAGGTAAACTTGGGTATTTAGAATACGATGATTTAGTGCTTAAAACTGTAGAAATATTAAATGAAGCTCAAGATTTAGAAATTTTATTATACTCACTTAATTTATCTTTTTCCCATATATTAATTGATGAAGCTCAAGATATAAGCAAAGCACAATGGGTTTTGTTACAAAAAATTATCAAAAGCACTTATAATTTTGATTCCTCTATTTTCATTGTTGGGGATTACAAACAATCAATTTATGGATTTCAGGGCGCCGATCCTGAACATTTTTTGACAATAAATCAATTCTATAAAACAGAATTAAAGAAAATATCTAAATCCTGGGAATATTTAGAGCTAACCCATTCATTTCGTTCAAAAAAAGAAATATTAGAAGCGGTTGATAAAGTTTTTAATTCCATAGATTTTATTAATAAACTACAGCACATAGCTATAAAAAAGGGAACTGGCGTAGTTAAAGTGATCGAGCATTCAGTTACACCCAGCAAAGAAGTTAGTGAAAAAAATTGCTGGAAAATTCCTGAAAAAAATGAAGATTTTTTTGATAATAAATTATTCAATGCGGAAGAAATAGCAAATTTCATATCACATTTACTAAATCGCAATTATGCAAATTACAAATTAGAGCATAAAGATATAATGGTATTATTTAGAAAAAGATGTGAAAAAATGAAGCATCTTATTCAAATTTTAAAACAAAACAACATTCCCGTATC
>CAJQNX010000080.1 GCA_905479795.1 uncultured Candidatus Midichloriaceae bacterium
ATAAGGGCTCAATGGATAATAATAAAATATATGACACAAAACTGTTTATAGGAAAAATTCACGGACATTATACTACTTTATCAGAAAAATTAAATGTAGGGGATGAAGTAAAATTAGCAGTCAATTATCAATTGAGAAGCAAGATTAAAGCTAATCACTCAGCCACTCATCTTTTACATTTTGCTTTAAGAAACAACTTAGGAAAACATGTAGTTCAAAAAGGCTCTTTAGTAAACGATGAAAAACTACGATTTGATTTCACCCATAATAAGGGGATGACCAAAGAAGAATTAGCTGAGGTAGAGAGATTAGTAAACACCACAATCATTTTAAATAAAAAGATAGAGACTAATTTAATGAGCATAAATGCTGCTAAAAAAAGTGGAGCAATGGCACTTTTTGGAGAGAAATATGCTGATGAGGTCAGAGTTATTTCCATGGGCAATTCAATCGAGCTTTGTGGTGGTACTCACGTAAATTATACTGGAGATATAGGGCTATTTGCAATCACATCAGAGGAATCAATATCTGCAGGAGTTAGAAGGATTGAGGCATTCACTGGAGTTAAAGCATTAAATTATTTTAGAAATAAAGCCGCTCAAAATGAAGAAATTTTACAATTATTAAGGTGTAAAGAAGAAAATATCGTAGCTGATGTAATAAACTTACAAAATCAAATTAAGAGTCTGGCAAAAATTAATGAGAAATATAAAAATGAATTACTCCTTAATGGGCTAGAAAAAATTACTATAGGTGAAAATAAAATTTTATTACTAAAACTAACTGAACAGAAAGTAGATCTCAAAAGCATTTATGATAATTTAAAAAGCAATGATCAATCTATTATTATATTAATTAATACAGATAAAATTAATCATAAAACCTCTCTTTTAATAGGTGTATCAAAAGATATATCAATGCAATACAACGCTAAAGATTTGATTCAAAAATGTTTTGATATTATTGATGGGAAAGGAGGAGGAAATTCTGATTTTGCTCAGGCAAGTGGCAAAAAGATCAATGCAGAAGAAAAAATCATAAAAACTATCCAAAATTCTCTATAATATTCTATATGAGATCTTCATTAAGCCCTAAATTTGGCTTGGAAAACCCAGCCCATCCTTCTTCCTGAAAGATGGCTTTTACTATAAATAAATATTATATTGCTTAGGCAATTTATAATGTAATTAGAAGTTCATTATAAAACTTTAGTTATTTTGAAGGTTTAGCTTTAGAAACTTTTTTAAACTCACCCGCAAGTACGTATACAGCAACCAACCAAACAACCATTATTATTAAAAATATAACAAATAAACTGGATGAAAGGGACACCAACGATGCTCCTGGAATAATAATTAATAAAAATTGCTGGATCAACGCTCCACCAGATTTACCCAATCTACCACCAATGACATCAGCAGCAGCCTTCCCCTTTGATTTCAATTCTTCACTAAGAGGAATATATGCCATCTCCTTTGTGGCATCGAAAAAAGCATATTTCGTCGCCTTACCAAGGATATTTTGTAATAACCCTATAAACACGGCAATAACTATTGGAGCTAAAATTAAAAATGGCAATAAATCAACAATCTCAACTTGGTATATTGAAAAAACAAAAAAGATACCCCCCGTGATTAAGATAGCAATAGGCGTTAATATAGCAGCTGTTCTCCAAGAAATAATGCTCAGTATATAAGACCCACATATCATAGCTACCATACTAGCAAGACCAGTATAGGTTTGTAAATTTGCCATAAATCTAGCATAATCTTGTTTATCTGTATAAACGACTGCAGCTTGCGCTTTCCAAACTCCTTCAACTATGTTTATTGAAATACCATAACAAATAATTAACAACGCAATTAAACCAATATATTTTGATGTGAACACATGCTTCAATCCTTCAATAAATCCAATTTTTTTCTTCCTCTTTTTTGTCTCAGCATTAATAATATCACTTGGCACAAGTATATTTGATAAAATCCAAAATAAAATAGACAATGTTACTGCTGCAAATAAAGTTGATAAATTTATATACTTTAAAGATTCATCCCAACCACCTTTAAAAATAGCTTTATTCGAAAATAATCGTAATAATTCTCCAGAGATAATCATACCTATTTGTGCAACCATACCAAATAAAGGATATAATCTCTTAGCTTGATCTATCTTAAATACCTGATTTGCAGTTTGCCAAAACATTAAAGAAAGCATTACACTCCCCCATAATTCTGCTAAAATATAATACAAAGAATATGACCAATTTTCAACCATCTGTATTACGAACCTCAAATAAGGATAATTATTTCTAACATCACTAAAATCAAAGTGTAGAGTTGAAATATTTGGACGTATAATAAAAGTAAAAACAAGAAAATATGTGATGAAAAATGCATTAAGTATGTGAAAGACAACAGTTTTGTTTAATTCACTAGATAACTTTGCATAAATTAACATAATTAAAATTGCAAATGGCAAAGTACCATAAAGCTTTATCGCACTAATTAATTCAGCTCCCATTTCATTGACAACTATTGTATCTTTAACAGTTCTTTGTATGCTGTAAATAAACAAAACCATCAACATCATCAATGA
>CAJQNX010000081.1 GCA_905479795.1 uncultured Candidatus Midichloriaceae bacterium
TTTGTAATAATTCATCTATTTTCTTTTGACCTATACCCTTTCTAATTTGTGGAGCTATCAATAATATATCTAATAAAATATTTTTATCCTCGTCTAATATTTTTTTAAGATGCATGGCTGTTCTTACCGATATTTTACTTACATCGCTTACTGCAATCCAAACATCTTCTGGCACATCATTAAACGATAATAAATCGCTTAATGAGCCTTGAGATATTTTTAACTCTTCAGCTAATTTTGCTTGCGTAATCTTTTTGTCTTTTAATATTTTGCCGTAACATCTTGCTTTAGAATAAGGAGAAATATCTTTTTTTAAATTCTCAGAGCTTTGCACCAATAATGCTTCTTCATCACTTAAATCTGTTATAATAGCTTGAACAGAGATGTTTACTAATTTGCATGCTTGCCATCTCCTCTGACCTGCTATTATTTCGTAATAATCGCCCGTATATCTAACTATAATCGGCTGGATTTGTCCATTTTTCTTTATATCAGCTCCTAACGCATTTAAATCACCCATCTCAAAGTCTTGCCTATCTACATAATCCCAGATTATGCAATCATCAGGATATAACTCCACTACCTCACGGCTATCCATAATTAATTTTACTATTTTCATTATAATCAATAAGATTATAAAACTAATTATGAAAAGTATAGACAAATATTCGGATATCCGAATATCTTAGATTTCTTTAAAAACTTAGTATATATTGAATATTCAGATATTTGAATATTTGCGTAAATAAAAACCTTAGCTCTTTTTATTAAATAATTTAGAGTAATCTCTGTCCTCTGCTAATCTTTTCCCCATCTTCTTATATTTCTTTTCATCTTCTTCGATGCTTCTCTTTAAATTTTCTCGTTGCTCATCAGTAAGCTCTATCTCCCAAGCTCTTGGATATTTTTTGGGAGTATATTTTTCTATTTCCTCAGAAATTTTTGGTTTTATTTCTTTTTTTACATCTTTATTATTATTTGTGTTGTCACCTATATTCATAACCACATAAATCATATATTTTTCGTCTATAGCTTTTAATAGAAACCATAGTGCGGGATATTTGCTTAGCTACTCTGTTAGTTTTAGATGATTGCTCTACCTCATGCTTTACTTCATAGTAATGCTTATTAGCTTGCTCCAGCATTTCTTTTGCAAAATTTTCAGACTTTTGCTTTTTAATATCTGTAAGGCTACCATCTTTTTTAAGTTCAGTTTTTAAACTATTATAACGCTTTTGAACTGAATCTTTTACTTCTTCAATATATGATAGTTTTGTCATAAGTTCCATGATTCAACAATCCAAATTAAAAGTTATTTTTTATTTGCAGCTTTTTCCTTTAAATCAGACCCTACTGAAAATTTCAAAACTCTTTTTTCTGGTACGTCTACTATAACTCCTTTTGGAGTTTTAACTTTCGTTGCTTTTCTTATTGTAGTTTTAAATGTTCCAAATCCAAGAAACGATAGTGTATCTTCTTTAGCAATTACCTCTCCTATTGTTTCAAAAACTAGCTTTAAATTCTTATCTGCACTTACTGCGGAGGTTCCCATTTTTTCAGCAAGTAATTTTACAAATTCCGCTTTATTCATAATTTTATAAATTTTAATATATTATTTTATATTTATAGCATTAATTATTAGGATAAGAGCAGATATTATTGAAATTATAAAAGCTTTTAATACTGTGTAATGATTAAAAGCTATCTAAAAACCCCTAATCCTCTTTTGATTTATTTCTAACTGCACTAAAATAGCAAAATATTAGAACAATAAATCCTAATAGTGCAAATATCAATAATTCAGTGTTATCTACATATAACGCAGGTGCAATTAACTTAGTTGCATAATTCAACGTCGTATCTATCGTTGTTTTTGTTATGTTTCTGATATTTTCAAGAAGCTCTAACTTATCCATATCATATTCTTTTAATATTGTTTTTTTATTATAACATATCGCCAGCAACTAAACTAATCTTTTCAAAATTCAAGCACAATTTAACACTCTTTGTCTTTTTTAAAGTATATTTGCGTGATCTTCTTGTTTTTTTAATCTGATCAATTTTATTTTTACCATCTTCATAGGATTTACATCCTTCAATAATCATATTTCCTAACTTATTATCTTTACCACCGTAGCATTTAATTATGCTCCACTCATGAAATAAATCTTGTTGGAGAATGACGGTATAATATCGATCTTTGGACTCAAAATGATATCTACGCCATT
Source organism: uncultured Candidatus Midichloriaceae bacterium (assembly GCA_905479795.1). Classification (GTDB taxonomy): domain Bacteria; phylum Pseudomonadota; class Alphaproteobacteria; order Rickettsiales; family Midichloriaceae; genus Aquirickettsia. The sequence continues at coordinate 2,229 of CAJQNX010000081.1, forward strand.
TCTCAGGCTGTATTTCAGGCAGAAGCAAAGTCACGTTTAAAAACATTCATTTTAAAATTCAAAAGAATAACAAGATAATGCAAGTAAGTAAAACTGTCTACTCAAACAAGAAAGGAGCAGTATCTCACTACAGTATAAGTGAAATTTGTAATTTGCTAAGAGTAAGACTAAGGACTTCGTCCCCGCGCAGTACAAGGGTGCTTCGCTACGCTCACGATTTATCCTATTTTTTTGATTTTTTTCTTCTGCTCGCTTCGCTCTCATTCATTGCAAACAAATAAATAAAAAAAATCTAAATCGCCCTTTCCCCTTGCTACCCTATGCGTCGCCCGCATGACAGGAAGTATGACGGGGGTCATACTTCTTAATTTAATTAAGGAGCTAAATTTAACCTCTAGTTTTGATTAACAATTTTTTAAGGAGACATTATGCAAAGATTATTAAAACAACCAACATTTCAAATAAATAATGAAGCTCAATTGAGAAGCGCTTTCATTAAGTTAGTTCAAGCAGAAATTTATACTCTTGAATTTAGGGTCAAGCATGAATCACAAAATATTAGTGATAAAAAAGCCTTAAAATTAAGACAAAAACTAGTATCTGAGTTTAAGAGGAAAGTTAATGCTTTGTCACATCATTATTTAGAGCAAAAAGCTAATTTCTATGCATACGAGCTAAGTAAAGAAGAAAAAAGCATAAGCCGTCTTTCTTCAGAAGTATCAGATCAAGATATTTTTAATCAACAATTAATTTTTTAATATTGGAGGATTTTATGAACTATCAAAAAATACAAATAATAAATGTGGATAAGAGAATTAAAAATACTCAGAATTTACAAGATCTAGAAATATTAGTTTACCAATTAAGCGTTGAGTATATGTCAAAACTTATCAAAAGTCTAAATAAGACAAAAGAATCTATTCAATATGGGAAAGAATATCATAAATTAGACCCGATCGCAGCATGCGAAGTAATCCTACATGATGACTTACATTGTTTTGCTGAAATGCTATCCAAGCTCAGAGACAAGGCGTGCTCTTTTTCTTATACAGAAAAAGATTTGCCATTTTAAAATCCAATTTTAACCAAGGTAGGAAATAAGAGGTAAATGACATCAATCAAAACCTCTTATTAACTACAAAAGCATACAAAGGAGATGTTATGAGAACCGATCAAAATTTACAAGTAATAAATGCAATCGCACAAAAAAACTTCAATCCAGCACTTTTAGAAAAGTACACAGGATTTGGAGGAATAGGCAGAGAATTGGCTGAATATAACTATTACAAAAAGCTAAATTCTATTATACCAAAAGATGAAATCGCTAAAATCAAAGAAACTACTAAAACTGCTTATTACACGCCTGAATTATTAGTAAGGTTCATTTACAAGGCTTTAGAGAACTTAGGCTTCAGAGGAGGAAATATACTAGAGCCTGCTTCTGGTAATGGAGCATTCATTAAGCATATGTCAAAAGCAATGAGAGAAAGTAGCAAAATATTAGCAATAGAGCCGGAACCTATTGCACACACAATAATAAAATATGGGTCAATCATTTTCTTTGTGTAAGTTAATTAATTTTTGTTACTAAATCATACTGCGAATCTCCACATAATATTTCAAATTGATTTAAAGCCAAAGGCCAATTTTTAATCGGCATTGTCCATTTTTTAGAAGCATTTTT
>CAJQNX010000082.1 GCA_905479795.1 uncultured Candidatus Midichloriaceae bacterium
TTTCTAATGTCCCTAGAAGAAAATCAACAATTCAAGAATTACTAAGTACTTTTGATATTGATAAATCTTTATATAAAGATTTAGTTGCATCAGGTGAATTGGTTAATGAATTACTTTCAGAAAAGAAAAAATTTGGAACTAAGTACTTTTATCTTGGTTCTCCAGAATCTGAAGAAGTAATATTAAATCTTAAGGAATATCAAAAAGTTGACCATCCTAAAGATGCAGATTTTAGCATTATTACTGGTATAATAGATTACTTTGATGAAGCAATGGAATTGGCAAAAAAAGCCGTTCAACATAAAATCCCCTTACTCTGTACCAATCCAGACAAATCTTCTATTAAAAAAAATGGGGAGGTGGTGCATTGCCCTGGAATTATTGCTGAAAAGTATGAAGAACTAGGTGGGGAAGTAATTTACTTTGGTAAGCCATATAAGCAAATTTATGAATATGCTTTAAAAGACATACACCCATCTAAAAAAATTCTTGCTATTGGAGACAGTATGGAGAACGACATCAAAGGAGCAACAAATATGAACATCGACTGCGCCTTGGTCTGCAGTGGTATTCATAGGCATGATTTAAAAATTGATGTAGGTGCATTCCCTACTGAGGAAAATTTATCAAAGCTATATAAAAAATATTCCCTAGAACCAACATTTGTGTTAAGTGTTCTAAGTGATATAATCAGACATTGAATTTAAATTTATAACTATGTTTATACAAACACAAGATACTCCAAATCCCAACACTCTGAAATTTATCCCAGGTATTGAGGTCATCAAGCTAGGATCTTCTCAGCAATTTAATAAAAATGATGATTGTAAAGATTCTTCACTTGCAAAACAACTGTTAGAAATAAATGGTGTAGAATCTGTGTTTTTTGGAAGAGATTTTGTGTCCATTACAAAAGGGGGAAACATTGAGTGGGACGAAATTAAAACTTTCGTATTATCTAATTTAGTTGATTACTTTATTACAGGATTACCAGTAATTAATGAAATAAACATAGATAAGAAGAAGAATAAATCACATTCAAAAATAGAAGAGCAAATTATTGAGCTTTTAGATTCAAAAATTAGACCAGCAGTTGCACAAGATGGGGGTGATATTGTTTACAATAAATTCGAAGATGGTATTGTTTATTTAGAATTGCATGGAGCATGCCAGGGTTGTCCAAGTTCAACCATAACATTAAAACAGGGTATAGAAAATATGCTAAAGCATTATATTCCTGAAGTTGAATCAGTTGAATCAATATAAATTTAAAGAGGGTTTTATATCATGGATAAAAAATTATACAAAGAAGCATTAGATTTTCACTCTCAAAATCCGAAAGGGAAAATTGCAATAAAATTACCCAAAAAATTAATTAACAAGTACGATTTATCATTAGCTTATAGTCCTGGTGTCGCAGAACCATGCAAAGAAATATACAAGGACTTTAATAAGATTTACGAATATACCGCAAAAGGAAATTTTGTTGCAGTAATTAGTAATGGGACCGCAGTTCTTGGATTGGGAAATTTAGGAGCGGCTGCATCCAAACCCGTTATGGAAGGTAAAGCAGCATTATTTAAACGTTTTGCAGATATTGATTCTATTGACATAGAAGTTGATGAAACTGATCCAGAGAAATTTATCGATGTAGTAAAAAAAATAGCTGTAAGTTGGGGGGGTATTAATTTAGAAGATATTAAGGCGCCTGAATGCTTTATTATAGAAGAAGAATTAAAAAAATGCCTAGATATTCCAGTATTTCATGATGATCAACACGGAACTGCCATAGTTACTGCTGCAGGTCTTATAAATGCTGCTCATATTACAGATAGAAAAATAGAAGACGTAAAAATAGTAGTAAATGGAGCAGGAGCAGCTGCCATAGCTTGTATTAACTTAATGATCACGCTAGGAGTGAAAAAAGAGAATATTATAACCTGTGATACAAGAGGCGTTATATATAAAGACAGAAAAGATGGGATGAATAAATGGAAAGAAAATATAGCTGTTGATACAACATTAAGAACGCTTGAAGATGTTATGCATGGAGCTGATGTATTTATCGGAGTTTCAGCAAAAGGTGCTGTATCCAAAAGTATGGTTAAAAGCATGGCTGCTAAACCAATAATTTTTGCTATGGCAAATCCAGATCCAGAAATTACCCCAGAAGAAATATACGAAGTTAGAAACGATGCCATTGTTGCAACAGGAAGATCAGACTATAAAAATCAAGTTAATAATTTCATTTGCTTCCCATATTTATTTAGAGGTGCACTCGACGTAAAAGCAAAAACGATAAATGATGAGATGAAAATTGCTGCAGCTTATGCTTTGGCAAATTTGGCTAGAGCAGAAATAACTGAAGAGGTTCATGAATCATGCATTGGTGGAAATTGTAAATTTGGTCCTGACTATATAATTCCGATAGCATTTGACTCAAGGCTTATAGAGGAAGTCTCAATTGCTGTGGCAAAAGCAGCAATTGATTCAGGGGTGGCAAAGGAAAAAATTATAGATTTTGAAGCTTATAGAAGAAAACTTTCTGGCAGACTAAATCCATCAGTAAAAATTATGGATAAATTCTTTGCCCATACCTATAAAACTCCTAAAAAAGTTATTTTTGCAGAAGGTGAGGAAGAGCAAGTCATAAGAGCGGCATCAGACTGGAGTAAATTTGGATATGGCAGTGCTATTTTAGTAGGCAGAGAGGATATAATTAAAACTAAGTTGAAGCAACTTGATATTTTTTCATCAGGAATAGAAATTATGAATGCTGCTTTATCTGATGACACTAAAAGTTTTGCAAATCATTTGTATCAACGCTTTCAAAGAAAAGGCTATGTCTATAGAGACTGTATAAGGCTTATAAACAGAGATAGAAACATATTTGCATCAGAAATGTTAATTCATAACAAAGCAGACGCATTAGTTACTGGCATCACAAGAAGCTACTCGAGGACTCTTGACGAAATAACAAGAGTGATCGATATTAGGACGAATCACTCGCTTTTTGCCCTAAGTATTGTTTCAATAGATGATAGAAATATATTTATTGCAGACACTACAATTAATGAAAACCCTTCAAGTGAAAAATTAGCAGATATTGCAATTCAAAGTGCTGCAGAAGTAAGTAAGTTGGGTTTAATTCCCAGTATTGCACTAATAGCATCATCAAATTTTGGGAGCTCAAATAGTATTGAGGCAAAAAAAGTAGCAGATGCTGTTAAAATACTAGACATGAAACATGTTGATTTTGAGTATGAAGGAGAAATATCTATTGAATTTGCTTTAAATCCCAACCAACACGATACATATCCTTTTTCCAGACTTAAAAATCCTGCAAATATTCTTATTATGCCTTCACTTAGTAGTGCGGATGTTGCTGTAAAATTATTGGCACAATTTGGTCAGGCTAAGACAAATGGTCCGATGTTATGCGGTCTTAGTAAAGCTGTGCAAATACTCCCGATGAATGCAACTTCAGCTGATATTTTGAATTTTGCGGCAATAGCTGTGAGCATATAAGTTACCCATATAATCGGCGATTGAATTGCTATAAAATTTAAAACAATGAAATTTTATAGCAAGCAAATTTAACTTAATGGTACATATAAGGATAGAAAATTATCTATGCTTATTAAACGTTTTCCTTGTTTATCAAGTTGATAAAATTTTAATACAATTTTTAATAAGATTTTCTAATTTCATTTCTTTTTCTTGCGGAATCGCCTCATTTATTGCAGAATTTATTTGCCCCTGTATATAACCTAGATTTAATAATGCAGACGTTGCATCTGCAATAATTTGAGAATATTTATCATTAGAAGTGCTAATTTCATGCTTTACTTTTATAGTTTGCAATTTATTTATAAATTTCTTGGTCTTCAATTCATTCACAAGCCTTGCTGCAAGTTTAGGTCCTACCCCACTAATTTGCGTAAATTTTGTATTATCATTTACCTGTACTGACTGAATTATCTCATCTATATCAAGGCTACCAATAATAGTTTGAGCAAGTTTTGCACCAACACCTTGAATAGTTAATAAATGATTAAAAAATTCCTTATCAATGCTATTGGGAAACCCAAATATACTTATATCATTTTCTTTGACAATTGTTTGGGTAAT
>CAJQNX010000083.1 GCA_905479795.1 uncultured Candidatus Midichloriaceae bacterium
TTATATAAAAACAAAAGCTCCACTAAAAATTAAACAATGCAAATAATCATAAGGAGTATATGTTTCGATTAAGAAGGCTAAAGCCACCAGTGCAGATGCAATATAAATGATAAAAAATATTGCAGTTATTACCGCAACTATTATCCTTAAAAATCCAGACTTATCATCAAATCTGTTTGACAAATAACTAGCAATAGTTACTGAATCACCATATTTTTGAGTTTTCACTCTAATTCTCCTAGCTATAAACTGCCAATTTAAGTATGCACCTATCGTCAATCCTATAGGCAACCAAATTTCAGAAATTCCATTTAAAAATACAGCACCAGGAAGCGCCATCATTACCCATCCACTCATATCAGCAGCACCTGCACCCAATGCAGCTGTAATAGCATTCAACTTTCTACCACCTAGGGCAAAACCTTTGGAAGTTTTATTTTTTTTTGAAGAATGAATTCCTATTACAATTATTCCTATAAAATATAAAATTACTACTAATAGCTTCATTTAATTAATTTTTTTATTTTTATGACTTACCAAGAAAACTAATTCATTATACATTAAAACAAAATAAATGATAGGGTAAGATAAATTTCATGCTTCAAACAAGCCAATGTTCAATTTCAACTAAAATTATATTAATAATACACCTTATATTTTTTGGTATTATTTCATGTTTTGCTAAAATTAATCACAAGCCTGATTTTATATCTGGAGATTTTGATTATTATGTTTTTGCCCAAAGCTGGTATCCTACATTTTGTATAAGCGGACAAAAAAATGAATGTAAAAATTTGACAGAATATATGAAAAAAAATTTATCACCGCATGGTTTATGGCCAAATAAAAGTTCTGCCGAAAAATTTTCAAACCATCCCTCATATTGCATAAATAGCAATGGTTGTGAAACTGATAAAAATTGTGATATAGATTGGAAAACGATTCAGAACTCTACTCTCAATAAAACACAAACAATGATGCCCATTAACTTAATGCGACATGAGTGGCGCAAACATGGAACGTGCAGCACTTGTAATCAAGATCATTATTTTCAAAATATTTTAAGCTTACAAGCAAAATATAAAACACCTGATACCATCGTAGTTAATATTGGTAAAAATTTACCCTATAAGGAAATTTTAGAGGCGTTAGGAGGAAAAGACAAGGCAAATATTTTATGCAAAACAATAAATAATCAACAATATTTAGAGCAGGTACATTATTTTCTAGACAAAAATCTCAAAGAAATTTCAAAAAAATATGATAAAACAAATTGTAATAAAAATGCAGAGATAAATATTAAGAGCAACAATTAATAAGAAAGTTAATCTCCGCTTTCTTTTTTTCTAATCACCACTATTGTGTTTGCAAATTTATCATGCAACCCTTGTTTTTTCTTGGTAAAATCCGCCATAAACAAACCAATTCCCAATGTTAATAAATTAAAAATGTGCCCTACCATTCTCTTGATAGATTGTTTCATTGTTATATTATTGTAGTTGTCTGCATCAACTATTTTACATCTCATGATTAGCTTTCCAACAGATGCACTCATCTTAAACCAAAAAAATACGAAGTATACTATAACGAACATTAGCATGATCAATTGCACCATAATATATCGTAAGTTACTCATAGTATCTAAGAACGAATCAATCACTGATGAGAAAGTCATAGTTTTAACTTGTTCAATATTTCTATCAATATCAACCATATGACTAGTATCAAATCCAAAAAATATCATCATTAGCAAATTCATAATTGGAGATAGCACTAACGTTATAATTACAACATCAATCCCAAATGCAATTATTTTTCTATTTAGAGAAGCATATTCATATTTTGATTTAATATTTGAATTTTTAGTCATTTTCTTTTTTAATTATTTTTTGATTTTGCATAAAAGGTTGTAATTCCGCTGGAATGGAAATGCTACCATCTTCATTTTGATAATTTTCAATAATGGCGATCATTGTTCTACCTACCGCTAAACCTGAGCCATTTAGAGTATGCATAAAATAATTTTTACCATCCTTGAGAGATTTATATCTAGCCTTCATTCTTCTTGCTTGAAATTCACCACAATTTGAACAACTAGAAATCTCTCTATACCTTTTTTCATATGGCAACCAAACTTCAAGATCGTAAGTTTTTTGAGAACAAAATCCAATATCTTGAGTACAAAGAAGAGATACCCTATATGGCAATTCTAATTTTTGTAAAATAGTTTCTGCAGCACTTGTTATCCTTTCTAACTCATTTCCTGACTCCTCTGGCTTAACAATACTAATTAACTCTACTTTAGAAAATTGGTGTTGTCTCATCATTCCTTTGGTATCCCTTCCTGCACTTCCAGCTTCTGAGCGAAAGCATTGAGTATACCCCACATACCTTACTGGTAATTTACTCTCCGATGTAATTTCATCTGCTGCCATGCATATAAGAGGAATTTCAGAAGTGGGTATTAGTCTATATCCATTTGTAGTTTTAAACGAATCTTCCTCAAATTTTGGCAATTGCCCAGCTTTAAACATTGTTTCTTCTAATACCAATGCTGGGGGGAATACTTCCTCAAATCCAAATTCTCTAACATGAACATCAAGCATAAAAGTTGCAAGCGCCCTTTCTAACCTAACAAAATCTTTTCTTAGTATAACAAATCTTGAGCCTGAAATTTTTGCTGCAGTCTTAAAATCCATTAGTCCTAGACTTTCACCTATGTCATAATGTGAGCGAACTGCAAAATCATAATGCCTTGGCTCCCCAAATTTTTTTATAACTTTATTATCTTCTTCTTTTTCACCATATGGCACCCCTTCTTCAGGGATATTAGGAAGCGTGATTAAAAAATTATTTAGCTTTTCTTGTGCTTCATTTTTTTGCTCTTCTAAAATATGCAATTTATGCTTAATATCATAGCCCCTTTCCTGTAATATTTTAAACTTCTCATCTTCATGATGAATAGAGGATATTTGCTTAGCAATCTCTTTCCTTTCATGCTGCAAATCCTGAATTTTAGACTTATTTTCTCGCACAATATTATCAATAAATAATATTTCCTCGGAACATGAGTGAATACCTCTATCCTTCATTCCCTTATCGAATAATTTGCTGTTTTCTCTTATAAATTTGATATCATGCATATTTATTTTATTCTTTTACATAAAAATATAGAAATTTCATATAACAACACCAATGGTAATGCAAGTATCACTTGGCTAATTACATCTGGTGGTGTAAGTATAGCAGCTAAAATGAAAATTAAAACTACTGCATACCTTCTAAATTTTTTTAATTGCAGGTAGTTAATTATCTTTAATTTCGTTAACATCATCAATAATATTGGCAATTGGAATGCCAATCCAAACCCTATAAATAATTCTACAACCAGATCTACGTATTCACTTACCTTTGCCTCCAATATAATTGGAATGCCATTTTTTGGGTTAATATTTTGAAAACTTATAAAAAACTTCCATGTTATTGGCATCACAATAAAGTATACCAGCAAAACTCCTATCAAAAATAATAATGGAGGGAAAAAAATATAAGGCATAATAGTTTTTTTTTCATCTCTATATAATCCAGGCTCTAGAAATTTATAAAGTTGATAGAAAAAATTGGTGAACATAAAAAGAAACTTGAAATAAAAGAGATTTTTAATTCGGTCATAAAGCCTTCGGTTAACTTGGTATATATAAAGTGAAAATTTCCATAATCTCCTGAAAGGCTAGCCAACGGCTTTGAAAGGAAGCGAAATATATCCCAACTAAACTGAAAAGTTATAATTGTAACAATTATAAATGAAAGTACAACTTTCATTAAACAAGATCTGAACTCTAAAAAGTGTTCCGCAAGAGTAAATCCTTCTAATTTGTGTTTGCTGTTTCTTGACATCATATACAAGTATTAATTCCATGATTGTATACAAATAGTCTATAAAATCAAACTACTTTCCTTAACACATCCCCACCTCTATTCTTTATCACTAGCAGCTACCCTGCCTACATCTACATTTTTTTATCACCTCTATCTCAAATAACACCTCAGTAAAACTCTCTTAAACCAATTCACACTTACCTTTAAAAGGAGTAATTAATCTACAGCGTTACTGCAAATAAACCTTACTTCTATCAATCATAAGTTATTATTCTAACATTAATAAGCATAAATTTTATAAATTGGCACTTAAAACCTCCAATAATACGAAATGCAGCAAGCCTAAATATGAATTCAATAAATCACTAACCTTCCAATAATTTTAGTTTCTATATATTTACAATTCAAGATGATCAAAATTGAAGTGACCTTGATTCATATCAAAAACAAATGCTATCTTTTCAATAAAATCAACACAATTATCTGATTCATACCACCCTTTATGTTGCATTTTTTGACTGCCCCAAGATATGCACTCTTTAAATTTTCCATCCTCACACTTAAATCTTTCTGGGTGAAATGAATTTTCTCCCATTAATTCAACATAATTATTACAAGTTAATTCCTTCCCACCAAACCCTATAAATAAATCTTTTTGATATGGATGATCTTTTTTGGTAGTTAGAAAAGCTTTAGTAAAGCCATCCTCTGCTTTACAAATATTAGCCCTATTGTAAAATGCTGCTATAAATTATTATTACATAATTTTCAATTTTTAGTTATCTCATAGCCATCTTTTGTATCAATAATCTTATATCCATGCCCCTCTATTTGCATCCTAATTTTATCAGCCTCTTCCCATTTTTTATTTGCTTTTAGTTTTTTTCTCTCCTCTGCAAGCTTTATAATTTCTGGAGTTAATTGAATTTCTCCAAATTTCTCTTTAAGATTAAGACCTAGAAAATTACAACAATTAAGTAAATCTATAGCATAATTTTCATCACCTTTTAGAGCCTTACTTGATAATTTATGAATAAAGGAAAGTGCAAGTGGCGTATTTAAATCATCCGCTATATTTGATAAAAATTCCTCTGGTATCTTCCTTGAATTTACATCAAGTTTTTCATTATATTTTTGAATAGATTTTTGAAACTTAACTATGCTTTTTTGTGAATCTTCTAATGCTTTTTGATTGAAATCAAGTGGCCTTCTATAATGTGAAGTTAGATAAAAACACCTTAATGCTGTTCCACTAATTCCTTTATCTAGCAACTCTTTGACAGTTATGAAATTTCTAAGACTTTTGCTCATCTTATCACCTTCTACTGTCAAAAATCCATTATGAACCCAATATTTTGCAAATTTATTATTCTTTGATTCACATATACTTTGAGCTATTTCATTTTCATGATGAGGGAAAACTAAATCAACACCCCCTCCATGAATATCAAAATTATCTCCCAAATATTTTTTACTCATAACAGAGCACTCAATGTGCCACCCTGGTCTACCATCACCCCATGGACTTGAAAAATACATTTGTTCATGTTGTTTTTTTGGCTTCCATAATACAAAATCCAGTGGATTTTTCTTTAACTCTGAAATCTCAATTCTTGAACCAATATCTTGATCATCAATTTTCCTTTTTGAAAGTTTTCCGTAGTCAGCACAACTATCAATGTTAAAATATACATGGCCCTCATTAAGATAAGCGTGCCCTAAGTTTATCAGCCTTGTAATCATAGCTATCATCTCAGAAATGTTTTCTGTAGCCTTAGGCTCTTGATTGGGAATCAAGCAATTCAAATGCCCTAAATCATCATGAAAATATTTTGTAATTCTTGTTGTTAATGACTCAATGCTCTCATTATTTTTATTTGCAGAATTAATAATTTTATCATCAACATCGGTAATATTTCTGACATACGTAACCTTAGGATATAAATTTCTCAATAATCTAAATAAAAGATCAAACACCACAGATGATCTAGCATTACCAATGTGTGGTCTGTCATAAACTGTAGGACCACATACGTACATTTTAACACTACTTTTATCAATAGGTACAAACTCTTCTTTTTTACCAGAAAGCGTATTTGTTAAAAAAATTTTCAATTGAAAAATTATAAATGAATTGGTTTAAAGTATGTAGCAAGAGAGGCCTCTTTTATAGCTTCATTTAGTGTTGGATGAGGATTACAAACCCTTGCTAAATCTTCTGATGCTGCTTTAAATTCCATAGCAACAGCTATCTCAGCAATTAATTCTCCTGCAGCATCACCTATTATATGAGCGCCCAAGACCTGATCAGTTTCTTTACAAGCGATAATCTTCACAAATCCATCCGTTTCCCCAGATGTCCTAGCCCTGCTATTTGCAAGAAATGGAAATTTACCAATCTTGTATTCAATATTATTGTTTTTCAACTCATCCTCAGTTTGACCAATAGTAGCAATCTCTGGATGCGTATAAATTACGCTTGGTATTGCATCATAATTGATATGGCCATGTTGCCCATCAATAATTTCAGCAACAACAACACCTTCATCAGATGCCTTATGTGCAAGCATTGGACCTGCAATAACATCACCAATAGCATAAATATTTGGGATATTTGTCCTAAGTTGTCCATTTACTACCACTCTGCCTCTTTCATCCAACTCCACACCTATTATATCCAAACCTAGTGCTTCAGTATTTGGCTTTCTGCCAACAGCAACTAAAACAATATCACAGTCCATTTTTTCTGAATTATTGCCAGATACTGATGTAACCTCAACTTCCACTTTATCATTTGTAATTTCTGCCGATATCACTTTGGAGGAAAGCTTAAAAAGCAAACCCTGTTTTTCAAATATCTTCTTAGCTTCTTTTCTTACATCATTGTCAAAACCAGGTAAAATATTATCCGCAAATTCTATAACTTCGACATCTGCACCAAGTCTCGACCATACTGAGCCCAACTCAAGCCCAATTACTCCTGCCCCTATCACAATCATCTTCTTAGGAACTTTTTTAAGAGATAATGCACCATCTGAGGCAACTATTCTCTCCTCATCAATTTGGATACTTGGCAAAGCAACTGGAACAGAACCTGTTGCAATTATTATATTATCCGCCTCTAATAATTTATTTTCACCATCATTTAAATCCACTGATATTGTATTGTTTGATTCAAATTTTCCAAGCCCGTAAAAATAATCAATTTTATTCTTTTTGAATAAACCAGCTATACCTTGCCCTAAACCAGAAACCGTTGAATCTTTAGTTTCCATTATTTTATCCAATGAGAAGCTAATATTTTCACACTCTATTCCTCTTGATGCAAAATTATGTTTTGCATCATGGTACTTATGAGTTGTATTTAACAATGATTTCGATGGAATACACCCCACATTTAAACATGTGCCACCTAAAAATTCTTTATTATCTACACATGCAACCTTTTTACCGAGTTGAGCAGCCTTAATAGCAGCAACATACCCACCAGGTCCACCACCTATAACTAAAACATCATACTTTTCCATAATATAAAACCCTAAATAATTGATTATAATCCAAACAGAAGCTTTTCAGGAGTTTCTACCATTTCTTTTATCCTCCTTAAAAATGTAACCGCCTCACCTCCATCTATGATTCTATGATCATAGGAAAGAGCTATATACATCATCGGACGTATTACAACTTCGCCGGCAACAGCAATAGGCCTCTGTACAATATTATGCATCCCAAGTATGCCAGATTGAGGTGGATTAATAATTGGAGTAGACAATAAAGAACCATATATCCCACCATTTGTTATACTAAATGTTCCTCCTTGCATATCACTCATTGCAAGCTTACCTTCTCTTGCTTTTTTACCAAGCCCTACAATATTTTTTTCTATATCAGCATGGTTCATTTTATCAGCGTTTTTAACAACTGGAACAACAAGCCCTTGCTCTGTCCCCACGGCAACACCGATATTATAGTAATTCTTATAGACTAAATAATCTCCGTCTATTTCTGCATTAACAGCTGGTATTTCTTTTAAGGCAGCAACCGTAGCCTTAACAAAAAATGACATAAATCCAAGTTTTACCCCATACTTTTCTTTAAATGCATCTTGATAATCTTTTCTGCATTTCATAACTACCGACATATCCACCTCATTAAAGGTTGATAATATTGCAGCCGTATTTTGTGATTCTTTAAGCCTTTTAGCAATTGTTTTTCTTAATCTAGTCATTTTTATTCTTTCCTCAGATTGCTCTTGAGGATGAGAAATTGCTGGGACTTCTATCTTAGCATTTGAAATTGCAGATAACACATCACCTTTGGTAACACGCCCATCCTTTCCAGTAGTATTTGCTATATTTTGCAAATTATGCTCTGAAGCAATTTTACTAGCAGCTGGAGAAAAAATTTGATCATTACTAACTTGTGGCTGGATATGTTGAGCTTCGCTAAAGTCCTTAGTGCTCTCATCTAAGTCTGTCTGAATATTCTCTTGTACTTCAGCAACTTCACCTTCTTCTAGGAAACCCAACGTATCACCTACTGCTACTACATCTCCTTCATTAAATTTTATATCACTAATTGTTCCTGATGCAGGCGCATTCACTTCCAGTGTTATCTTATCAGTTTCAAGCTCTATTAGGAGTTCATCAACTCCAATTTGCTCTCCAACTTTTTTATGCCATTTTGCTATGGTAGCTTCTGTAACTGACTCTCCTAGCGATGGAACTATTATATTGATTGCCATAATTTCTAACTCCTATTATTCAAATGCTTTTTTCAAAAATTTACTTAATTCTTCAAGATGTAATTTCATATATCCTGCTGCAGGAGATGCGGATTCATCTCTACCAACATATTCCACTTCTAATTTACTGCCAAGCTCTTTTAAAACTTCTTCAAATTTTGGCTTAATATAATGCCAAGCTCCCATGTTTTTATGCTCTTCTTGACACCAAATAATTTGCTTTGCGTTTTTATATTTATCTAGTTGCTCCAATATCTCTCTTTTAGCGTATGGATAAAGCTCTTCTAATCTAACCAGAGCTACATTATTTTTTTCCTGCTTTTCTCTTTCTTCAAATAAATCATAATACACCTTGCCACTACAAAATATCACCTTCTCAACTTTATCTACTTCCTTAAAATCGTCCTCTATTAATGATTTGAACGATGTCCCTTCAGCAAAATCTGCCAATTTTGAAACTGCCAATCTATGTCTTAGCAATGATTTTGGGGTCATAACTATTAAAGGATTTCTATAGTTTCTCAAAGCTTGCCTTCTAAGTAAATGAAAAATTGACGCAGGTGTTGTGCAATTTGCAATAGTAATATTATTGTTTGCACCAAGCTGTAAAAATCTTTCAAGTCTTGCAGAGCTATGCTCTGGTCCCTGACCTTCGTAACCATGTGGTAAAAGTAAAACAAGTCCACTCATCCTCAACCACTTATCTTTACCAGAAACTAAATATTGATCAATAACCATCTGAGCACTATTTGCAAAATCACCAAATTGAGCTTCCCAAATAACCAATGTATTAGGGCTGGAATAACTATAACCATATTCAAAACCCATAACCGCCAATTCAGATAAAATGCTGTTATGAATCTCAATATTTCCACCTTGATTATTTTCCAAGTTATTTAATGGGATATATTTCCGCTCGCTCTCCTGATCAACTAAAACCGCATGACGATGTGAAAACGTACCTCTTTCAACGTCCTCACCAGTAAATCTGATATCACAACCATCTTTTAGTAATGATGCATATGCCAATGTCTCTCCCATTCCCCAATCTATACCATCACCTGTATCCAGCATTTGCTTTCTACCATTCAGCAATCTTTCTACTTTTTTATTTAATTTAAGATCATCTGGTACATTTGTTAAGGGGTCGCTCAAATTTTTCAATTCTCCAGATTTTACACCAGTAACTATATGACTGTTGTTATCAGTTAAAAATTCATCAAAACCTTCCCAATTATTTTTAAGCCAGTCAGCTTCTTGAGGTTTATAACTATTTGATAACTCAAACTCATTATTTAAAAATTCTTTAAATTCTTTTTTATTTTTCTGAATTAAGTCCTTATTGATATTCCCCTTATCCAATAACTTTGAAAAATAAAGCTCTGAAGGACTTTTGTGCGCATGAATAACATTATACATCTTAGGTTGGGTAAACATTGGCT
Organism: uncultured Candidatus Midichloriaceae bacterium; assembly: GCA_905479795.1. GTDB lineage: Bacteria > Pseudomonadota > Alphaproteobacteria > Rickettsiales > Midichloriaceae > Aquirickettsia. The sequence goes on from CAJQNX010000083.1 coordinate 10,066, forward strand.
CATCACCTTCGTTATGTCCATATTTTCTGTAACATACAATATCAATAAATACATCTTTTTTAAATTTAGAACGGTATTTTGCAGCAATCCTACTAACATATGCAATAGCTTCAGGATCATCCCCATTAACATGGAAAATAGGCGCGCTAATCATTTTAGCTATATCCGTACAATACCTTGAAGACCTACCATCTGAGGCATTTGTAGTAAATCCAATTTGATTATTCGTTATTATATGTATAGTTCCACCTATATCATATGCTTTTGTTCCTGCTAAAGCCAAAGATTCCATTACTGAACCTTGCCCACTAAAAGCAGCATCTCCATGAAGTAAAACACCCATAACTTTACTTCTATCCTTATCATCTATTAAATCTTGTTTAGCTCTCACCCTACCCAAAACCACAGAATTGACTACCTCTAGGTGAGATGGATTAGGTGTAAGTGTCAAGTGCATATCTTTTCCATCAATTTGAATATCTGAAGATGACCCAACATGATATTTGACATCACCTGGCAAATTGAGATTATCAGGTATAAACACCCCTCCTTTGAATTCGGAAAAAACAACATGATAGGGTTTTCTCATAACCTTTGTCAAAATACTTAGCCTACCTCTATGAGCCATTCCAAAAATCATTTCTTCAATATTATTTTTAGCAGATATCTGGATAATTTCCTCAATTGCTGTAACTGTTCCTTCGCCACCCTCAATTGAAAAACGTTTAGCTCCTGGAAATTTTGTATGGAGATACTCCTCGAACATCCCAACTTTTACCAAACTATCTAAAATTTCAAGCTCTTTCTCTTTACCAAGATTTATAACACCTACATCATTTTCAATCTCTATCCTCAACCATTCCCTCTCTTGCAAATCATCCATATGAGCAAACTCTATTGCAAACCTTCCACTGTAAGTATTTATTAGATTTTGATAGAGCTTTTTTAGTGGCATTTCATTTTGTCCAAAAGCTCCACCTACATATACTTGTTGCTCCAACTCCTCCTCTTTAATTCCATAGTTTTTATAATCCAACTCTCTAGGAAAACTTTTATCACTCATGTTTAAAGGGTCTAACTTTACCGCTGTATGCCCATACGATCTAAAGACCTCTATTAATTTACCTATTTTTAGTGAAAGATCATTAGTGTTACTCGGATTGGCTTTTTCTTTTTTAACATTATTACTGACTTTATCTTGATAACCTATAATCTTATTACCTTTTTTCTTCCAACTTGGTCCTGAAAAAAAACTTCTAAAATCATCATTACTTGTTTCTAATTCAGAAAAATACTCCTTCCAGCTTTCATCAACTGAATCTGGATTTTTCAGGTACTCATTGTATAGTTCTTCTATAAATAAAGCATTCTGAGAGAGAAAAGAAGAATTTGAATTATCATTCATTTGTCATCACTAAAATTTATCAAAATTTAATTAAGTATTACTCCTATAGCCCTTAAAAATCAAGCCCGAATTTCTGCTATAAATTTTATTTACACCCTCCATTATTCCAATGCACTAATATCTGTTTTTCTAGAATCATTAGATATTTATAATATAAAAACTTTATTTAATTGAACTTAAAACTGTAAGTATGATTTATTCAACGTTAATTGAAATTTCATTCCAATTGAACTAATATTTATATCAAATTAACTAAAACTGCAATTGACATATTTATACTATTTATGTACAATACATGAAGTTTGTTATGGGGTGCCTTTGAGTACATCTCTTCTCATATTTTCTTCCTAACAATTTTATCTATATCATTGTGCTTGAAGGTAACCCACCATTAAACTTACTAATTGGAAGTCATCATCGATGCTTAAAACATCTTAGTAACCACTAAAAACACTATCCCAATCATTAAGATCGCTGGCACTTCATTGAATATTCTAAAATATCTTTCACTTTTTTGATTCTTATTATTAGCAAAATCTTTAACATATTTCGCCATTAAATGATGTGTAAATATTAAACCTATTACAAGCAGCAATTTTATATGCAACCAAACATTGCCTTTAAATCCCACTATATAAATTAAAATTAACCCCGTCACCAAGCTTGATAAAAAAGCTGGAAGCATAATAAATCTTAATAATTTCTTCTCCATTATCTTAAATAATTTATCTGCTTCAGAGTCTTTTTGCACCTTTGTATGATACACAAAAATTCTTGGGAGATATAATAATCCAGCCATCCAAGCTATAATAGAAATTATATGAAATGCCTTTATAAATAAATAACTTTCAAATATTATACTTTGCATTTGTTCCATAAAAATTTAACAACCTTTTATTAATCTAATTATACCACATTGATAGTGTTTTAGCCTTGCCACCTTTTTTAATTGCTGGCAATTTATTTTAGTTACTATTTGTTCTTAAATAATTCTCTAATGCCGAAACATCGACAACTGTCTTAGTATTTGCCAAGGTTCCTGAATTTGCTATATCTATTGCTATAGGGCTACTATTCTTAACAGGAATAAATGAAAATTTGGAATTGGCATCTAAAGCATCCTCTGAAAAGGAATATACTAAATTCAGCAATCCCGTTAGCCTCTCATTAGTTAATTTTAAATTTATCATTTTAGCTATCGAATTTTTTATATTTATCGTGCCACTAACATTATCAAATTGAGTTTCTCCATATCTAGAATAATAATTTAGCCTTTTCAATTTATAATCAAGATTAGTCTGTAATTGCGGTATATCAGCCAACTCAACAAGACCCAACCCATTATATTGAATATTCCTACCTTCAATATTAACGCTACCAGTTAAATTTTGCCTAATTTCTTCTAAATTAATTCCTTTTGATAAAAAAACTCCCGATGCACTCATATAACCAGAATTATTCTCATAATGTATCAATTTATTTAATAGCAAACTCGGATTGATATTTCCTAATCCAAGCCCCAATTGCATTGAATATATTGGTCGCAACATAGAAATATCTCCATTGGCTTTAACCTCTCCATTAAAAGCTTCTGCACTGATATTGTCAAAATTAATTCCTTGATTTTCAATACTACCTGCCAGAGCAAAATTATCAAATTCAAAATCTTTAATGAAGAATTTATTTATATTAAAGCGAAAATTACCATCAAAATTTCTGAGACTGTAAAAATTTATATCACTAATTTTTTCTTTATTTTGCCCAACCTTTAAAAGTTCTTTTTTATATCTTTTGCTAAATTTTTCTTGCGAAGGAAATAATAAATATAAAAATTTATCATGCAGTTCTGTGAAATTAAAATCAGTATCTATTAACGGTTTTATACCAGGCAAACTGAGAATAAAATGCCCAGAATATTTTCCATATTTATGCTTAATATTTACATGATCTACCTTTAATCTATCTTTGCTAATATCTAAATTCACATGTGTATCTTGAAAAAGTTGTTTTTTAAAAATTAATTTGTCTACTTCTAAGGTAAGATTTTTAAATCCCTTTTGGGTACGTAAAAAATTTAGATTATTTGTGTTTTGAGCAAATTTTTCTCCCGAATTGTCAAAGTCACTCTTGTAAAGAGTATACATCACATCATCAAATTTATCATCGAAGTTGAAATCATCTAAATTCAAGCTATCAGCTGATATTTTGGTATATAACTGCATCTTGTTTCTGCCAGGGTAATTTAAAGCTAAAATATTAGATATAAGTTGCGTGTTTTTTGAAGCAACTTGTGTATGATATAATTGCAATATATATGGCATTAACACAACATCAGACTTCAATAAAATTGGAGAATTATTAATTTGCTCTGAAATTTTACCATTGTCTTTCCACTCAATTAAATCCTTTGGACTCTCACTTGTAAAAAGTAAATGTCCTCTAAAAATAGGTATAGTTGAATTGCTTATAATGCCGTACGCAACAAATTTAGTATTACCTGGAAATAACACACTTAAATTGTTCACTAAAATTTTTTGATTTTTAGTTGTAATAGAGGGCCAAGAACTAAATTCTAATTTAAAATTATTTATAGATTTATCATTTAAAATTATTTTATTAATATCTATATTTGTTGAAGAAGTGATAAACGTAGAGAATCCAAACTCTAGTCGTTTAGTTAAAAAATCCAATAAATCCATTGAATTGAATTCTGTTTTAGAATCCTTATCATCTTTACCATAATATTTTAAGAATAATTGATCTAGGTTTAACTCTTCAATTGAAAGATTTAAATCTAATATTTTAGATTTTCGATAATAATTTACCCCCCCTTTAATATCATTAATACCCTCAGAATCTGTTATAAAATTATTTATTCTTAAACATTCTTTATTAAATTCAATATCTGCTTTAATTTTTTTAAAATTTTGCTTATCAAGAAATTGTTTAAAATCTGAAAATTTACTTTCTAATTTATTGTGAAAATGTATATTAGCAGTGCCTATTAATTTATCTGATTTTGCTTCCCTACTTAACGTCGTATAAAAATGCAGTAAATTATGTTGCAAAGATATCATTATATTATCTGGATTTAAATCTCTATCTAAATCCTTTGATTCAATAAAAAGAGAATATTGTTCCTGATTTTCTGAAAATGTTGAATTTAAATCTAAATGGTAATTATCTGTATTACGAAATGTGATATTTAATTTTTCTATTGTTCTTTTAACAAGGGCGCTGTCTTTATCAATCAACTCTAGCTCTGCATTTCTTAAAACTATTTTTGTGGAACCAGCACTAGATTTTAATAAAAATTTTCGAAGTATTTCATAGTATCCCTGATTTTCTAAATCCAGTACTTTAATCTTTGCGTCATAAAGAGAGGTATTATATAAATCCAATAACTCCTCTTTGTTGAAAACCTTCAATAAATTAATTTTCATTTGAACTTTTGGTATAATGATTTCAGTTATCCCATCATCATTAGAATATTTAATATTAGTTATTGAAACCTTAGGGAAAGGAAGAATTTTTATCTTTATATCTCCATTCAATTTAAAATTTATAGAATAATTTTGACTAAAGTAGTTTTGAATTTGTGGAAATAAAAAATTAAAATTCCATTGTATTAAAATAATATGCATCCCCAATAGTAAAGTTGCAACTATTGAAAAAATTTTTAATAGTTTCTTTATAATTTTAAACAAAATTTTAAATTTTTAATATACGACTTATAGCTATATTAAATAATATTCTCCCCTTTTGTCTAGTGAAATGAATAAATAACAACAGTTTATTGATTTAACAAAGTATTATTGATATACACATATTACCACATTACGATAGGAGTGTAGCTCAACTGGTAGAGCGCCGGTCTCCAAAACCGGAGGTTGGGGGTTCGAAACCTCTCGCTCCTGCCATTTATTAGACAAATCATTTTTACTAATATGACTGTAGACTTTGGATTTCAAAAAGTAAAAAAAGAGGAAAAGGAAACTATGGTACAAGGTGTCTTTTCCAAAGTTGCAGATAAATATGATATAATGAATGACATGATGAGCTTTGGTTTACACAGAAAGTGGAAAGATATTTTTATCAATGAAATTAACAGTTATGCAAATATGACTCTGTTAGATTTAGCTGGTGGAACTGGAGATATAGCAAAAAGATTTATAGATAAAGGTGGAAAAAATGCTATTGTTTCTGATTTAAATAAGGAAATGCTAGATAAAGGTAAGAGCCGAATTAGTAAAAAAATAAACAAAAGGCACATCAAAGACATTAAATGGATTCACTGCAGTGCAGAAAGTATTCCATATGAAGATAATAGCTTTGATTATTGCACAATATCTTTTGGTATCAGGAATGTGACACATGTAGAAAATGTTTTAAAGGAAGCTTTAAGAGTATTAAAACCAGGTGGTAAATTTTTGTGTTTAGAATTTTCAAAAGTTGATGATACCACAATTTCTAAACTATATGATTTTTACTCCTTTAAAATAATTCCTAAAGTTGGATCATTAATCGCCAATTCAAAAGATTCATATCAATATTTAGTGGAAAGCATTAAGCAATTTCACAATCCACAGGAACTAGAAATGATGATGAAAGATATTGGGTATTTTTCTGTTAATTTTAAAAAACTTTTTTTTGGTGTCGTCGCTATTCATAGCGGATATAAAATATAAGCCCTCATATGGAATGCAGCAAGCTTTAATATCAATAGGGAAACTAAAGAGTATATTTGCTATAAATATCGCAATAATGTAAGCACTCAAAAAGATAATTTCAAAAAAGCTAGAATATTTAGAACGAAACATATCAAATGATAGTTGCTACTTAAAATTTAAAACTAGAAGGTATTATAACGCTTATCTTTTTATGAAGTGATCCCAATGCGTCAGAGCAAAATTGATTTAAAGGGATATATAATTTCTTGACGAAGCCCTAGATCTTAAATAGAGGTGGTGCTAAAAAATTGGACAGGAAGGAAAGGATAAATTCTGACATAAAAAGTAATATCTAATGGTAAATCTTCTTTCTCCCCCTTTTCTTTCAATTGCCTTTATATCTTCATTAATCAGCTTTAGATCCTTTTTACATTTTTTTAATTTTTCATATATAATGCCCATGATTAAGTTTATTTAATCTACATTATACACAGCAAGTATAACAATCAGGTTAATGTTCGTTAAATTGATGGAAAAAAATTTAGAGATAGCTAAAGGTACCGCTTGTTGAGCTGTATTAGTACCTAGCCTACTTTATTTATAAAGAAAATTTATCCGCTCTAAGTCTTTAGGTTATAACATTCAATTTGGAAGAAAATAATTCCCCGCCCGTTAATGACTAAAGCTTTGGGATTTAGTATGCTCTAATGCCTCCTCATTTGCTTTGCAATATTCAATAGATTTTTCTATGTCTTTTAATAGCAAATCCGCCATTTCATAACTAAAACCTTCCCGTATTACTATTCTCATTACAACAACATCCGTAAGATTTTCTGGCAATGTGTATGCAGGAACCTGCCAACCAGTATAGCCGAGTCTTTCTGATAATAAAAACAAATTAAATTTAACATTATCTTTTACTTTCCAGGACACGACCGGTATATCATTCCCTTCGCTAATGATATCAAATATATCGTATTTTTTTAAATTTTTAGCGATAGTATTCGCAATTTCCCTAGATTCTTCATGAATTTTTTTATAACCCTCAAATCCTAATCTAACAAAGTTGTAGTATTGCCCAATTACCTGACTTGCAGATTTGGAAAAATTCAAAGTAAAGGTTGGCATTTTACCACCTAAATAGTTAACATTAAACACTAATTCTTCTGGCAAATCTTTTTTATCTTTCCAAATCACCCATCCAACACCAGGATATACTAATCCAAATTTATGACCTGAAACATTAATAGATTTCACCCATTTCAATCTAAAATCCCATTTCAAGTTTTTTTGTAAAAATGGGGCCACAAATCCGCCACTTGCTGCATCAACATGTATAGGTATTTCTAATCCGGTTTTTTTATTAAATTTATCAATTTCCGTGTTTAATTTTTCAATCGGCTCATACTCACCTGTAAATGTACTGCCTAATATTCCTACTACACCTATAGTATTTTCGTCACAAAGCTTTACAGCCTCCACTGGATCAATAATATAACGGCCTTTTTCCAAAGGCACTTGCCTCATTTCCACATCCCAATAATTACAGAATTTTTCCCAGCAAATTTGCGTATTAATTCCTGTAATTAAATTAGGGGTAAATGGCTTATTTCCCTTTCTTAGTTGCATCTTCCTTTTCATTGCAAGACCTGCAAGCATACATGCTTCACTTGAACCCGTTGTAGAACATCCTATAATATTTTGTATATCTGGGGCATTCCATAAATTAGCAATAATTTCAACACACTTATTTTCTATATCGGCAGTTTGAGGGTATTCATCCTTATCAATCATATTTTTATTGGCAACGTCACCCATTAACTTTGAAACTTCTGGCTCCATATAGGTCGTTACGAAAGTTGCTAGATTTTGTTTTGCATTGCCATCCAGTATTAATTGGTCGCTTATCGTATTATAGACTAACCTTGCTGGCAATCCTTTTTCTGCTATTTTGTTGCTATGGGATTTTTGAGCTATTTCCCTATTGGTCTGATAATTTGTCATGATCTCCTTTTTGATTTTATTAAATCATAAATAATGTTTAAGTACAAAATTTATCATAAATAATATGCAAATGTTAAAATGTTGCAATGAGTCGCACTTTCACTATATCTTAGTAATAAGTCAAACAATTAAGTTTAAAATTATGAATTTTGATAAATTTACAGATAATTCAAAATCTTTGATTCAGCAGGCTCAGGCATTTGCTATGTCAAAAAACCACCAGCAATTCAAACCTGAACACGTTGCTTATACTTTGATAAACAAAGAAGATGAGATTTGTCGTAGATTAATCAATTTATGTGATGTTGATCCTGATAGGATTTTAAAAAAATTAACCGTTTATTTAGACGCCTTTCCCTCAGTAACTGGCTCTAATCAGCTATACCTCTCTAATGAAAATGCTAAAATTTTAGTATTGGCAGAACAAATTGCCAAAAAGAGGGGCGATAGCTTTGTGAGCACTGAGAGCATTTTACAAGCAATAACTGAAACAAAAGGCACTGAAATATATAAAATATTATCTGAAGAAAATATAAATTCGTCAAAAATTTCTTCTGCAATAGATCAGATGAGAAAAGGCAGAGTAGCAGATACAGCAAATGCAGAAAATACTTTTGAAGCCTTAAAAAAATATACCAAAGATATTACTCAATATGCTGCTGAAGGCAAATTAGACCCAGTGATTGGCAGAGATGAAGAAATAAGGAGAGCTATACAAGTATTATCAAGAAGGACAAAAAATAACCCAGTATTGATAGGAGAGCCAGGCGTGGGGAAAACAGCGATAATAGAAGGCTTGGCACAAAGAATTTATACAAATGACATTCCAGAAAGTTTAAAAAACTTAAAGTTACTATCTTTAGACTTAGGAGCCTTAATTGCTGGAGCCAAATACAGAGGAGAATTTGAAGAAAGATTGAAATCAGTGCTAAATGAAGTTGCTGCATCATCAGGGCAAGTAATATTATTTATTGATGAATTACACACACTTGTTGGTGCTGGAGCAGCTGAGGGAGCAATGGATGCTTCTAACCTTCTAAAACCAGCTCTCGCTAGGGGTGAACTACATTGCGTTGGTGCAACAACACTTGCAGAATATAAAAAATATATTGAAAAAGATGCCGCTCTTGCGAGAAGATTTCAGCCAGTATTTGTGCCAGAGCCAAATGTGGAAGACTGTATTTCGATACTCAGAGGTTTAAAAGAAAAATACGAAGTTCATCATGGAGTTAGGATTACAGACAATGCTATTATTGCAGCAGCAAATCTTTCTGATAGATATATAACAGACAGATTTTTACCTGACAAGGCAATAGATTTGATAGATGAAGCAGCCAGCAGATTAAAAATGCAAATAGATAGTAAGCCAGAAAAAATTGATGAGCTAGAGAGAAAAATAGTTCAATTAAAAATAGAACAATTTGCTCTTGAAAAGGAAGATGATAAGACATCAAAAGAGCAATTAAAAACCATTATACAGGAATTAAAAAAATTAGAATCTGCACATATGGATTTAATGAGCAAGTGGCAATCTGAAAAATTAAAAATTACAGATATCCAATCTCTGAAAGAAAAATTAGATACAGCAAAAATAAATTTAGATATTGCTCAGAGGCAAGGAGATTTCAACAAAGCTGGTGAATTAAGGTATAGTGTCATTCCCGAAATCCAAGCTACTTTAGAGAAAGTGGAGAAAGAAAGGGAAAATACAATGCTTAAAGAGGCTGTTTTAGAAAATGATATAGCGTCTATAGTATCAAAATGGACTGGAGTGCCAGTTGATAGTATGTTGGCATCAGAAAAGGATAAATTACTTAAGATGGAGAATTTTTTGAGAACCTTTGTCGTTGGTCAAGATCACGCACTCGAAATTATTTCTAAAGCGGTGAGACGCTCAAGAGCAGGAATTTCTGATAAAGACAAACCCATAGGATCCTTTTTATTCATTGGACCAACTGGTGTTGGAAAAACTGAATTAACTAAAGCCCTAGCTACATTTCTCTTTAACGATAAGAAAGCAATCCTTAGGATTGATATGTCTGAATATATGGAAAAACACTCAGTATCTAGGTTAATTGGCTCTCCTCCTGGATATGTAGGATATGAAGAAGGTGGCAAATTAACAGAAACTGTTAGAAGAAGACCGTATCAAGTAATATTGTTTGACGAAGTTGAGAAAGCTCACCCCGATGTGTTTAACATACTTTTACAAGTGCTTGATGAAGGTAGGTTAACTGATGGGCAGGGTAGAACAGTTGATTTCAAAAATACTTTAATAATATTAACCTCGAATTTAGGTTCACAATTAATCTCTTCACTCCCAAGTGATAAAGATGTGAATGAGATAAAAGATGAAATTATGGCATATGTTAAAGAGTCTTTCAAACCAGAATTTATAAATCGCCTGGATGAAATAATATTGTTTAATAAGCTGAAAAAAGATAATATGGCTGATATTGTAAATATTCAATTAGAAAAATTGAAAAATTTATTAACTGAAAAAAATATTTCTATAGAGGTTACAACCAAGTTAAAACTATGGTTAGCAGATAAGGGTTTTGATGAGATATATGGAGCAAGACCCTTAAAACGGGTTATTCAAAATAATATACAAAATTATATTGCAGAAAAGCTAATTTCAGGAGAAATCATTCCCAAAGATAAGATAATTCTTGATTTGCAAAATGAACAAGTTACCAGTATCAAAAAGAAGTCTAATAGTTAAATTATGAGATTATAATACCTTCAAAAAATATGAAAAAATTCAACCAAAATCTTTTTAAAGTGGTAAACATGCTTTCTGATGAAAAGTACATTAGTGGAACGGAAATGGGGAAGCCTTTAGGTTTATCTAGAACTGCAGTTTGGAAAATCATAAAGGTATTAATAAACTATGGTATTGATATAATATCTGACAATAAATTGGGTTATAAACTTAACCAGAAATTGATATTGCTTGATAGGAATGCAATTGGTCAAAAAATTAATTATAATCCTATAAAATTGGATATTTTTGAGTCTATTGACTCCACAAATGAATTTTTAAAAACCACTTATCACCAAGATTATCAAAATCATATTTGCCTATCAGAGCATCAATCAGGTGGAAATGCTAGATTGAATAGGAGTTGGGATTCACCTTTTGGGCAAAATTTATATTTATCTATAAAATATCACTTCAAAAAAGACATCTCTGCTATTTCAGGATTAAGCTTAATTTCGGGATTAAGCATTATAAGAACTTTATCACATTTAAATACTTCTAATAAATTTAAAATTAAATGGCCAAATGACATTTATTATGAAGATAAAAAAATTTCAGGTATTTTAACTGAGGTGATTGGAGAAAGCTATGGTGGTTGTATAGCTATAATAGGTATAGGGCTTAATGTTAACATGATGAAATTATCGAATGAAAATGCCAACAATACTAATAGTTGGACTTCATTAAAACAAATATCCGGAGTAAATTTTGACAGAAATGAAATTTGCGCTTCTCTCATTAATAACATAATTAGAGATATTGAAAAATTCAATATTATGGGATTAGAACATTTTTTAAATGAGTGGAATGAGCATGATTATCTTGCTGGTAAAAAAATCACAGTGACAAGTCACGAAAAAATTATTGAGGGAAAATATGGTGGCATTGATGCTCAAGGTAATTTATTACTTAAAGTTGATGGCAATATAATAACTCTTTATTCTGGTGACACATCCATTGCTTCAATCTAAATATTGCTAATTAGACAACGAATTTTGTACAACGCCTTGACTTTTTTCTACCTTATCAGCAAAATAATGCGATTGTTGTTGATTTGGGTGCAAATTTTGTGCATGGTCTGGTAAAGCATCTTTGGTTAAATTTTTCACAAACTCCTTGTTAGGTACTTGTCTTACAATAGAGACATTATCAATTTTATCTAAAGCGATATTATCAATATTAGTGAGATTTGATATCATAGCATCATTAAGATCAATACGTAAGCTATCAACTGTATCTGGTACAACAACACCGTCTGTAGCTTTGCTTTTTAAATCTCTGTATTTCAAACTATTTGTTGGACTCATAGGATCTGATGCACCTGTTTTAGAGTGCTTTGGTGAATCAGGTGCTGCCCCCTCCATACCAATTAGTATAACTCCCTCTTTATCTTTAGTTGGTGCTTGATAATATAAATAAAGGTGCCCGTGATCTTTAGAATCTATGGGTGAATTATATTCTAAGGAATAATCTATCCCGAAATGATGAGAAGTTATTGGATATGGAGTTTTCCCTATAATAGAACCTACCGCATTTGCAAAAACTTTCCAGCAATTTTTTAAAAAATCTGATGCTCCTATCCAAAATCCCTTAGTTTCTTTTATCACTATACCCCCATCATCAAATTTAACTCCATGAGTTGCTGCACTTCTAACATATAGAAGTTTATCTTTTTTTAGAGCATCCTTTTGAGAATATACGCTATAGTCAGTTACTTTTTTGTCTTTCTTGCCACTGATTAACCAATTAATTAATTTATCTGGATTTTGATCAGCTGATCTTGGTATAGTAATCAAATTTCTACTGCCATGAGTGATATAGAAAGAATTAGGCAATCCATTTTCTGATGCCATTTTTGTTGTTTTATTTTTTGAATTATCTGTTGAAGTTATTTTAGGATTTCCTTCTCCAATTAACAATAAAGCTCTTTTTAAAACATCACTTCTACTTTTTTCAAAACCTTTATCTTTTACTTCTTCAATCTTTTTATGCTTATCAAGTGCAAATGCAAGAGATCTTGAATCTTGTTCAATATGTGCTTCAAAATCTTGAGATTTTAAAATTTTTAAAAAACCATCATTGCCAGAATTCATATCACCATCACAAAAATATTAAAACACTAATCCCCTTCAGTTAAGCTCATTTATAAAAAAATGTCATTAAAATTAAATTTTATAAATCAACTTATTTTAAAATAATTGAGGAGAAATATAGCGGAATTGATGAGCAAGGCAACTTATTACTTAAAGTTGATGATAATATAATAACTCTTGATTCTGGTGATACATTCATTGCTTCAGCTAAATAGCTGCATATCTCACCTCAAAAATATTTAGATACATATGCCTGACATAAAAAAAGTGACATTCATTTTATTTTCCAATATAAGAGTTTATTCCTAACACATAAATTAAACACACCTGTTTTGTTAAGCGTAAATTATCAAAAAATAGAAAAGAATTTATACTCCCCGAGATACACAAAAGCTTATGTACTAAATAAATTATTAAACGAAAACACCTCTATTTTACATATTACCAATAATGAAAAAAGTGCGTTGGAACTATATAATTTTGCAAAACTTTTTATATCAAGCAATGTGCAAGTAATCTATTTACCTGCAAGTGACAGCAATCCATATAGCTCAAATAATTGTACAAATTTCGCCCATAGAGCTAGTGCACTTCACAAGCTATCTACTCCTATAAATAATAAAAAATTAGTGATTTCAAGTATAGCAGGATTAATTCAATACCTACCTCCGATCGATATTATCCAAGAGATCAGTAAAAATTTGCAGATAAGTGAACAGTATGATTTTTCAGAATTTGTTAGATTTTTACACAACATTGGTTATAAAAGAGTTGATACAGTAGAAGAATTCGGAGAATTTTCTGTGCGTGGAGGAATCATAGATATAGCTATGTTTAATCATGATTATGGAATTAGATTAAATTTCACAGATAATAATTTAGAGACCATCAAAAAATTTGATTTAAACACTCAAACTAGTATAGAAAAAATTGAATGCATGACCATTATACCTGCGCATGAAATTTTTTTAGGTGATTCTCTTAAGGATTCATTTTTAAGTAGTTGCTCTAAAAAATTTGATAGCAGTAAAATGGAATATTTACGTAGTATAAATGATGCGAAACTTCATGAAGAGGCTAGTTGGCTTCAGTCAATATATTATAAAAATCCCAGTAGCATTTTTGACTACGTAACTAAAGATACAGTTATAGTTAGGGAACACGATTATCAACTTTACATAAACGAATATTGGCAATTACTAGATAAAAAATATCGCGCAAAGATAGAAAATAATGATTCTGTACATTTATTGCCTTCACCTTTGGAGATATATTTATCGCCAACCAACATCAATAAAAAATCTGCATCCTTTCCAAATTTCATCTTAACTCAATTCAATAATAATGAAGAAGATAAATTTGAACAAATTAACAATATATATCATACTTCTAAACTTGATAATATTTCAGAACTGGAAGGTCTCAAGAAATTTTTATTATCTAAAAATGATAGTTTTAAGGACAAAAAAATAGTTCTACTGTTATCGAGTGAATCTAAATTAGATAGAACAAAAGATTATTTATCTCAACAGGGTTACAATCTTGAGATAATAAATAATATTGATGAAATTAAAATAAGTAAAAAAAGGTTTTTGCTGTCAAAATTATCATTTGAAACAGGATTCATTACGAATGATTTAGTCTTTATTACTGAAAAAGATATATTTGGAAAGGCTGCAATATACTCTAATTCCAAAAAGAAAAATATTCAGAAATTTTCGCAAAGCTCACATCGCTTGTATCCCGGAGAATTAGTTGTTCATAAAAAATTTGGAGTAGGGAAATATGAAGGTATTCAGGAAATAAAAGCAAGTAACATTATAAAAGATTTTATACAAATCACTTATCATAATAACGATAAGCTTTTTGTACCAATTGAAGATTTTGCCTTAGTAACAAAATATGGCAATAATGACATTAGTAATTTAGATCAATTAGGGAAAAATTCTTGGAAATTACGAAAAAGCAAAGCTAAAAATAAAATTGCAAAAATAGCCAAAAAATTAATTGATATTGCAGCCCAAAGAAAATTGCAAAAAGGTATTGAGTTAAACCCTATATATACGAGCTATGAAAAATTTTGCAATTCATTTGAACATATTGAAACAGATGATCAAATATCAGCAATTGAAGATATAATAAAAGATTTTAGCTCTGGCTTTGTTGCAGATAGATTAATTTGCGGAGATGTTGGATTTGGAAAAACTGAAATAGCCATGCGTGCAGCTTTTATTGCAGTAAAAGGCGATGATCCTGCTCAAGTTGCAATACTTGCACCAACAACTCTTTTGGTAAAACAACACTACAGAACATTATCATCTAGATTTGCAGGGTTTGATGTAAAAATAAAAGCAATATCAAGAAATAATACTAAAAAAGAGAATGATGAGATTAAAGCAAAATTAAAATCAGGAAAAATTGATATAATAATTGGAACTCATTCTTTGCTGACTGATAGTATTAACTTTAAAAATTTAGCTTTAGCTATTGTTGATGAAGAGCAAAATTTTGGTGTGGCACAAAAGGAAAAATTGAAGCAATTCAAAAAAAATATACATATGCTGACACTCTCTGCAACTCCTATTCCAAGAACGTTGCAAATGTCTTTAGTTGGAATTAGAGATTTGAGCATAATCAGCACCCCTCCTATAAGCAGAAAGCCCATAAAAACTTATGTTTTGCCATTTTCTTTGGAAGTACTGAAGCAAGCTATATCTAGAGAAAATGGAAGAGGTGGTATTGTGCTTATTGTTACCCCTAGAATTCAATATATTGATGATATTGAAAAATTAATAAAAAAGCATTTTTCTCATTTAACATCTCGCACTATCCACGGCAAAGCGGATAGTAAATCTATTGAAGAAACTCTGCTAGAGTTGAGAAAAAATGATATAGATATTTTAATAAGTACTCAAATTATCGAATCTGGATTAGATATTGAAAATGCTAATACTATTGTCATAGATAAATCTAACATGTTTGGTTTGTCACAACTATATCAAATAAGGGGAAGAGTTGGGAGAAGAAAACAACAAGCATATGCATATCTAACATATGATCCAAAAAATAAAGTTAAACCTGAAATTCAGGAAAGGCTTTCAACAATTCAATCGCTAGATCAACTGGGCTCAAGTTTAAGCTTAGCTACTGCTGACATGGATATGAGAGGTTATGGAAATTTAATAGGTGATGAACAATCTGGCAATATCAGAGATATAGGAGTGGAATTATATCAACAAATGCTATTTGATACTATTAAAGCACTTGAAGAAGGAGGTGTGCATAAAGATGCCACTTTTGAAGATCAGGAATTAAATCCAAAAATAATCACTAAAGATTCAATCTTGATACCAAAAAACTATATAAGTAATGAAGCTCTCAGGTGCATGATGTATAGAAAAACAATGTCTTTAGATACTTTAGAAGAGTTTGATAAATTGGCAGATGAACTGATTGATAGATTTGGAGCATTGCCACTTGAAGTCAAAAATTTAATTGATATTGCAAAAATTAAATTTTTTGCTAAAAAATGCTTAATTGAAAGAATAGAAATATATAAAGAGCAATCCACTATTACATTTAGCAAAATCAATGCAAAAAGCACTCAATTCTTTAAAGATTTCGAAATTTTAAATAATCTATTGAAAGTTAAATCCAACAATGTCATTTGTAATAATTGATATTATCAGAATGACTGTTGCAACTTATTCTAAAAAATTAAAAAAATTTGATAATTATATTTATTTCCCCAATCTTATTGTAAGTCGGCCATAATTGATCAATATCCTCTGGTCCTTTGCCCCCACCAGTACTTTTATTATAGGAATTTAAATCAGATAAAGCTTTATTGAAGCTATCATATGATTCACATATAACAGAGCGGCTCACTGCAAATTCTGCAGAAATATTGGTTATCATTCCTGCATTTACACAAAGCATTGCTGTGAGTGGAAAACTTGTAACTGTACCATCAAAAACCCCAACTCCTATGCAAGGAGCCACAGCTCCTAATTCTGTAAGCTTTTCTCCAATATAACTATCAATATACCCTTTATCATAGAGCTTTTCCTTGCATTGATTTAATGCTATATCCTCTAACAATATTCTCAAAAGCCTGTTTTGAAGAAATTAGATAAAATATTTGATTTATTATTTGTAAGAAAATTAACAGAAAATACTATTGTAGTGGCAATGGTCATCCATCTATTGATCCTGAATTATTTTTTAGAATTAATAGGGTATGGAGTTTATAAAGCATGATGGACGGTTGTGCAAAGATATTGCATGCAATATAGCTTATCGGTGATACTGCAGATTAAATCTAGATGATAAAGTTACCTGTCCTGCTAAACGTAAACGCGATGGTAGCAGAGCTGTGACTCGTAACCTTAATCAAGACTTATTTGAAAAAGAAATATCACGTATGCAAGAGGAGGCATTTCATAAAAGACTAAAAGAAGGGAGGTGGATTATAGAAGGTATGAAGTGAGGTTATTACTTTATCTTTTTCTCACATATTTTTTTTTGCAATAATTTAAAATTGCACAACTCTACGATTTTTACTTAAAATCTCCAAAACTGGACCAATATATTTCACTATAAAACCTAAAATAACAGCTGTACAAAGCTTTCTCATGTCGATTTTTTCACTAATATTGGATAGTGCCCAAGTTAAATATCTGCTCTAATATTCATACTTCCAATTGATACCAAGATTGCTCTCACTAGTCGTACTAGTATCGCTCTCAATAAAAATATGTGGTGATATTTCAATTTCAACATGCGCTTTTTCACTGCCAGCTTGAATACCCTTTTCTACTTCAAAGTAGACTTTATTACCTATATATTTTCCTATACCTATTGTAGTATCATCATTAACTGTACTATTAGTAACGCTTATATTATCAACACCAAAAAGGTTTCTAATTTTATCTAAGGGATCTATAGTACCACCACCTTTACCTAATAATTTTTTAATGCTTGCTGCTAATTGTATTACTTGTATTGGAGTAATTTTTGCTGTTGTTTTACCAAACAATAAAATAGATAAGACATCTTCTTGTGGCATTATAGGAATTGACTCTATCCTTAATAATGGATTTTTTACTGATCCAGTCAGTATGACTTTTATCTCCACATCAGACTGAGTGATACTGCCAATAATATTTAAAAATGGAGAGGGCGGCACCCTCCCTTCAAACAATAATTCAGCTTTTTTTAAATAAAGTTTCTTTCCAAATTCTTCATACCGTCCTCGTATACTATTAAATTTGCCACTAATCTCTGGATCAGATGTAGTACCTCTTAAAGATAACTGACCCTGTAATTCTACATCTAGACCCCAACCTCGTATAAACACTTTACGGTCTGCTTTTACCCCTATATTAAGTGCCATTATATAAGGTTTACGTGTATATCCCCGTGTAGTTTGTTGAAAATAATTATTAGGGATAGTAGCAACGATATTTAATTCTGGAATATTTTGGATAATACGCTCTGGTAAGCGAATTTCAATTAGATTACTTTGTAATACTCCGCTAATTTTCCCTGCTTTATCATTACCTGCCACAGTAATATTACCAGAAATAATTCCATAAACTCTAGGGTGATTAAGGAGTTCAAAGTTCTTGGTAGCAAAATTTAAATTATATTCATATTGTCTGAAATTAGTGAAACTGACTTTTCCTTTACTAATTATTTTATTGCCTTTAGCATCTTCAGCATGAAAATTAGTTAGATTTATTGATCTGTTATTAAAATTAAGTAAGAGGGTGGTTTTATTTAGATTTATTTGCATAGGCAAATAATTATATGATCCATTTTTTAGGCTAATATTTCCAAGAAATTGTGGGGAATTTAAATTACCGGAGATTTTAATTTTACCCTTTATATCACTTTTTACACTATGCTCTGGTGATAAAAATAGCTCCAATAATTTGGAACTATTAAGAGCCATATTAACAGTACCTTCAATTGGCATTGTTTTGTCTAATGAGAGCTTAATGGGGTTGAGACTAAAGTGAGCTGGTAAATTTAAATCAATACGTGAATTTATTTTTGAATTCTCCATGATAATAGCGTTGATGATCGCTTTACCATTATGCAAAATCACATGAGATTTTATGTGAGATAATTGAGGAGATGAATTTAACTTCATATTAATAAAATCAGTTTGTAATTCTAGTTTCGATGATTGGACATCCCCACTGATATTTAAATTAATATTTGCTCTAGAGTTGCTAAATATTTCTGATTTATCTTTCCATAATTCCTGGAGAGGAATATCCTTACCTTTAACTGTGACATTAATTACCTCATTTTTTTGCTTTATATCCATCGAACACCTGCCTCTGCCAATTACTAAATCTGGCATTGTAAGAATAAACTTATCTTCTTGTTTTTGGGTAGTAATTTTTGTTTTGCTACTGAATGGAATATTTTGATAATAACCTTGTAAAGATGCTATTTTAAAATACCAATTGTTTTTAGATATAAAGTTTATATCTCCAACACTAGAAATATGAAATTGTTTTAGTGAGCCGCCAGTGGCATCAATCCGAGCAGTCCATTTATTATTATCTCTAAACAAAATAAATGATGCCTTATCAGCAAAGATGTTATTAAAGAAGATGTTTGATGATGTTATCTTTATAAAATTAGGAATGCTATCCCATAGGTCATCAAATTCTATTTGGGTTTGCATGGATGAAGCCCTGACTTGCTCTAATGCAATATTTTTGAAATTAAGTCTCACAGATGCAGCCTGCGCTTGTTTAATTTTTCTCGAGCTTAATTTTACAAAGATTTCTGCACTTCCATAAAATGAATTAGGTATATAATTATGAAATTTCTCAATACTAGGAATTTGGGCATACAATTTCCCTTCCATGATAGCAGTTTTTCTATCTATAAGAAG
>CAJQNX010000084.1 GCA_905479795.1 uncultured Candidatus Midichloriaceae bacterium
AAATTTCATATCACATTTACTAAATCGCAATTATGCAAATTACAAATTAGAGCATAAAGATATAATGGTATTATTTAGAAAAAGATGTGAAAAAATGAAGCATCTTATTCAAATTTTAAAACAAAACAACATTCCCGTATCAGAAGAAAATAAAATCAATTTTAGTGATGATATTATAATTCTTGATTTATTATCTATCATTAAATTCTTTCTATTACCTGAGGATAACTTCAATCTAGTATGCCTTGTAAAATCTACCTTCTTTAATTTTACTGAGGAACAAATTTTTAAAACATCTTACGACAGAAAAAAGCAAAATGTTGTGGATATATTGCAAAATATATATCCCAAAATCTCAAAATTATTACAGGAACTTGAAGAAAGTTATAAAAATCTATCCTTATATGATTTTTACATACACATTTTGTATCAAAAAAAATTTATAGATAATTTTCATCAAGAATTTGGAGCTAATTGCCAAGAAATAATTGATATTTTTTTAGATAAAATATCTGAATTTGAAAAACAACTATTAGGTGACAAAGAAGTTTTTTTAGAGTGGCTCCTATATAATTCTGATATTAATGTTGATAACAATAACTCAAAAGGTGTCAAAATTATAACAGTACATGCCGCAAAAGGACTGCAATCACCTATAATAATTTTGGCTGATGCTGGAGACTCAGAAAACATGCCAAATGAAAATTTCTTTTGGTATAATGAAAAACTCATTGTACCTAATATCAGTGAATATAAAAATAGTAAAATCAAAGAAATTGTAAATGAGAGAAAAATAAAATTAAAGCAGGAGAGTTTAAGGTTATTATATGTCGCAATGACTCGTACTGAAGATGAATTATATATTTTTGGAGAGCATGGCAATAAACAAGATAGCTGGTATAATATTACAAAAACTATTTTACCGAATAACTTTATAAAATATTCTGAACTTAGCATATCTAATCAAAAAAACATTGAAGATGATAGTTTAGTTTCAACAAATATTGAACTACCATATTACTTTAGAGAGGATTATGTTGCAGAAAATATTACGAAAAAAGAAATTGCCTCGTTAGAGAAACAACTATATTCAGATCTTTCAGTTACGAGGGGTAATTTTATTCATAAAATTTTATCTGATGCGCCTAAAATACCAATGCATGATTTAGTAAATTATATTAAAAATTTAGCCAATAGCAGTTTATTTAATTTAATTCCTAATAAAGAAATTGAAGAAATATCATTACTTACAAAAGAGATAATGTGCAAATTTCCAAATATTTTTAAGAATGAGGTATTATCCGAAGTAAGTGTAAATAATTTAGCAAAAAAAAGTAACGCCATTATAAAAATTGATAAACTTATGATGGATGCTAATCGTGTCGAAATTATAGAAATTAAAACTGATAAATCAAAAATACTCTCAAATTCTAACCTACCCATTGAATATGTCAGGCAATTGGAAATATACAAAAAATGTATTTCTTATATTTACCCTAATAAAAAAATTACTTGTAAAATATTAAGCTTTTACCAAAAGAAGCTAATATGCTTATAATGCTTATGTTATATAAATTTATTGTATTTATTGATAAATGCCTTACTATGTTGATCTTGTCATATCAAAATTTGTTCCCGTAGCTCAGCAGGATAGAGCGTTGGATTCCTAATCCAAAGGTCACAGGTTCGAATCCTGTCGGGAACACCATATCTCCTGCCCTTTATTTTCCTTAGATAGTGATGCTAATATACCAATACAAAGTTCTCTATACTCTGTAAAATGGATCATCTTTTAGTTCTTATGCTCTTTTTATATAGTTTCTATTTTTTAAAGAACTATCCTTTTTTTATAAGCATTATATTAAACAGAATAATTTTAAATTTCTTCCTGTAACGTTTTACTATATCCATATATTCTAAAACATGAGGTATAGCTTATTGTGCAGTTAAATTAATATTGATAAATTGAAATATAATCTCACCTCGATTGCTATTCATTGTAACACTTATAGGCTCTGAATTACTTACATAAAATATACATTTCTGACCTTCTATTCTTCTTCTCTTTTACGCCTTTCTCAGTTTTTACTAGATATTTTTTATAACCATGTCCAATAATTTTCTTCGACTTTATACTATTTATAACTTTAGATACCTTTTGCGCTCTCATTAAAGATACTTTATCATTATGCTCTTGACTTCCTGTATAATCAGCATGTCCTTCAATGTTTATAGTACAATTATTGCCTGTTTTTTGAGATTTAATGAATTCTTTGATTTGTGATACTTGCTTGTTATTTAATTCAGTTTCATTAAATTCATAAAATATTATAAATTTATTATTTACTTCAGATGTCGAAAAGCTATTAATTTCGTTAATGAATTTAAAAAAGTTATCCTTGCACAGTTTAATGTCATCTTTTTGCCATCCTTCTTCCAATTCTTCTACCCAACAATCATAATTAGCTTGAGCTTGCGCCAATTGCACGGGATAAAGCTTTTTATTTTTATCACTCAATAATAAATTCAATGCATTATATGCTGATAATACTTCTTTTTTCGAAGAGGAATCTTTTATTTGCCAATTTTCAGGATTTTCTGGAGATGTATTAATATTATGTGACGCCTTAATAGCTTTTTCAGCAAAATACTCAGAATCAAACCAATCATATTTTTCAGCTTCTTGTGTTGCAAAATTTACATAATATTTTGCCAAATTTGAGTTAAAACTTTTGTCGTCAAAATGGAGTTCTTTTGATTTTTGAAGTTGAGATTTACAACCAACCATTAATAAGATTACTATATAGAAGAGAATTTTAAACTTATATTTAAGTATATTCATGTACATTTTAGATTAGTTATACACTGCATATATAAAACACAATATGCAATTATACAAGATGTATATTTATATTACATTATCTCGCCACGGCTCAGGTTAATTCACTATTCTTTCTAATTTTATATTGGTATTTTTAAGTTTTTCCAATAAATTACCATAACCCCTTTCTATTTGCTCAGCCACATCAAGCCTACTTTCCCCTTCAGCTAAAACTGCAGCAATCAAATATGCCAATCCAGCTCTTAAATCTGGAGTGACTAGTGGCGATGATATAGATTTGAGTTTTGTTGGACCGTGAATTAATGCACTATGAAGATGATCTTGCCCTCTATATCTACATTCTACCGAACCCAAACATGAGCTAACAGTTTCAGTTTTTGCACCAAGTTTATTTAGAATGTCCAAATAACCAAATCTTTTTTCATGGACTGTTTCATGAATAACAGATGTACCCTTAGCTTGTGTAAGAATTGTTGCAAATGGTTGTTGCCAATCGGTAGAAAAGCCTGGATGAACATCAGTTTCTATTTCAGTAGATTTTAAATCTTCTTTTCTAAAAAACATTATACTATCATCCTTTAGAAATTTAAATCCACCTCCAATTTTACTAAAGTGTGGTAAAAAATTTCCAAGCAGGTCAGGTCTAATACCAGAGACCTCAATTTCACCATTTGAAGCGCATGCTAGTGACGCCCATGAAGCAGCTTCAATTCTATCTCCTGCAAGAAAAAAATTAGTACCATTTAATTTTTCAACTCCCTGGATAATTAATTCCCTGTTACCTGAGAGAAATATTATAGCTCCCATAGAGCGCAGCATTGTAATTAACTCTATAATTTCTGGCTCTAAGGCTATATTTTTTATAATACTTGTACCTTCCGCAAGTACACTTAAAAATAAACACGTTTCTGTTGCTCCAACTGATGGATATGGCAAATCTATATGAGCAGCTTGAAGTCGCTTCTTAGATTCTGCAAAGTATTTATTACCCTTTTTATAAACTTCAGCCCCAAACTTTTTTATTGCTTCAATGTGATAATCAACATTTCTTTGACCAATATGATCTCCTCCAACAGTGGGTACAGTTGCTTTGCCAAATCTATGAAGTAATATACTTAAGAGTAAAATAGGAACTCTGTTAGTTTTTGTATCAGGTAACGATGCTTCATATTCAGTTATTTTAGTTGCATCAATGTACATAGTGTTAATATCTTGTTCCCAATCCACCTTTACACCAGCAGACATTAACAGCTCTTTTGTAATTTCTACATCACCAATATTTGGCATTCCTCTAAGTACTGTTTGGTCTGAACATAATAAAGCCGCAACCATAGCCTTAGTTGCAAGATTTTTTGCCCCCATACAGGAAATTTTTCCATGAATAGGAATCCCGCCCTGAATAATATATGAAATACTTTGCATTATATTTTAAATTAATTAAAAAAATTGTTAATTCCAATTGAACGGAGTATATTTGATAAATGCGTTAATATAAAGTGAAAATTGTCTTGAGAATAACCTTCAAATCTTATTACTAATGAATCTTCAGTATTAGAACGCCTAATTAGCCACCACCCCTTCTTACACTCTACTCTTATTCCATCCACATCATTATATGGAATTTTTTTATTATTTAATAAATCTTTTATTTTACTAATAGTCAAATTTTTATGACTATCTTCGCACAAAACTCTTATTTCAGGTGAAACGAAAATTTTGGGTAAATTTTTAAAATACTCTCTATTTTTTTCTTCTAAAAGTAAATAAATAAGCTTACATGAGGCAAATAATGCATCCAATGCACCCTCCTTTACCATTTTATTTTTTATGTTTGGATGACCAGTTTTATACAATATAATTTCAGCTCCTTCATTGTTAATTTTATCTACAAGGGTTTTACTTGTTTTAATATCGGCAATAATTTTTGGCTTCAAATGCCTTTTTAATAAATCTCTGGCGAAAAATGCTAGTAATTCATCTCCTAAAACCACCCTAAAATCACCATTTATCAAAACTACTCTATCTGCGTCACCATCCAATGCTATTCCAAAATCACATTTTTGTTTTTTCATTATATTTTTTAAGCTAGATAAGTTTTGTTCATTAGTAGGATCAACATAACGATCTTTCGCATTGTCATTAACTAAAATATGCTCTCCAGGCAATTTTTTAATTATCTTTTTTAAAATTTGGGCTAAAGATGAGTTACAAATATCCCAAGCAATTTTTAATCTGCAATCAAATTCACTTTTAGAAAAATGTGTTATTGGATTCGTAATATTATCTATATATCCTTGATTAATATTAATTTCTTTGAATAACCCCCGTATTTTTGAGAAAAAAATACTTTCACTTTTTGCAATATTACAAATTTCAATTAAGCTTTTCCCAAAGAGTGGTTTTTTATCAACTATAATCTTGAATCCGTTAAATTTTGGTGGATTGTGAGAGGCTGTCACCATTACTCCACAAGAGTAATCACTGATGATATGGCATGCATAGTAAAGAATTGGTGTTGTGATTAGCCCAAGATCTAACACATCAAGCCCCACATCTAAAAATCCCTCAATCAAGCTTGATTTTAACTTTGGAGAACTTTTTCTTCCATCGTAACCAACACATATTTTTGACTTGATGTTTCTATTTTTTACATACGTCCCTAAACTACAGCCTAAAAAATACGCATCACTTTCTGCTAAATCTTTTTGAAACTCTCCCCTTATATCATATTCTTTAATTATTTTTGTTTTGAAGACATGCTTTTTGCATAGCATTCTTATCTATATACTCCTTCCCATTATATGCCTTTATCTTTAAGGCATGAATTATTTTAAACTCATCCCTTAGTATTTGATTTATAATATTATGTCTACTTAATAAATTAATCGCATCAAAATTCCCTGCTACAATCGTTAATGAAAAGTGTGTGCCACCAGCTTTTGCTTCTTCATTATGATTAGCATGCAAATAAGATTCATCTTTCAAATTGAGAAAAGTAACATCAAGATTATCTCTCAGTTTTTTTTCAATTTGATTTTTTATCTCAGTTTTTATAGCCTGATGCATAACTCATTATATATTTTTTTAGTGGAGTTAAATTATTAATAATTTTAAGCCCAGCTTTGCGTAAAATTTTAGCAGAAATCAAATTAGAGGAAAAGATTTGATTAATATTATGAGTGCTATTAATCATTAAATTAACATCAAATTCTCTTTTGTTATTATATTGACTCAATAAATTATTTGAACAAATATTTAGTCCTAACCCTATATTCTCCTTAATTAACTCATCTAACAACTGTACATCTCTTAAACCTAAATTCAACCCTTGCCCAGCTATCGGATGGATGCTATGCATTGCATCTCCACAAAGAATAGTCTTATCCTTTATGTAAGATTTTGCATATACCAAGCTAAGCGGAAAATATATTATATCTGATGCAATCTCAACATTTCCTAAGCAATTATCAAATTTGCTTTTTATCATATATGTCACATCATCTTTTGACATAGAAGCTAATATTTCACCAACTCCATTTTGATCCGTCCATACGACACAGGATTCATATCCACCTTTTTTAGGCAATAAAGCGAAAGGGCCTGCTTTCAAAAACTTCTCTACAGCTACTCCTTGATGATTAAATTCATGCTTTATGTCAAAGACAATTGCATCTTGTTTATAATTAGTTTGCTTTGTTTTTATGCCTAATAAATCCCTTGTTTTGGAATTTTTTCCTTCTGCAACTATTAATAATCTTGAAGTTAAATTTTTGTTATTCGAAAATTTTATCTCAATACTATATGGATGATTTACAACTTGTGCGATCTCGTGCTTTGCATAAATTTTAATATTTTCGCACTTCTTTACCCTTTCATTTAATGAGTTTAGTATATGCATCTCATCAACCATAAAGCCAAAATTTTGTAAATTTAAATCCTTTGGGTTAAAAATGAGATTTTCATTATTTTCACAATCCTCAATTAAAATTTGATTAATAGATTGAGCATGGCTCTTTATTTGATCTGCAATACCAATGTTTTTAAAGATCTCCATAGATGCTGAGGCTATAGCAAAAATTCTACTTGGAAATTTTGCTTTATCATTAACATTTTTATAACTATAATTATTGTCTATAATGGCAATCTTTAAATTTTGTTTTGCCAATAGACATGCAAGGGACATACCTATATATCCCGCTCCACTGATTATAATGTCAAATTCAATCTTTTGCATTTTTATTAAATGGGTCAAATCTTTTTCCTATGAGTAATAAGCATGGCGTAAAAAATAGCGTTAAAATTGTTGCAAATGCTAATCCCCCTGCTATTGAAGTTGAAAGTTGGCGCCACCATTGGCTCGATGGAGCATCATACATGACTTCACGAGTAAAAAAATTAATCGTTAAGCCAAAAATCATTGGTAACAATCCAAGAATTGCAGTTGTCGCTGTTAATAATATTGGTCTAACTCTCTGGATGCCTGCTCTAATTATTGAATCTCTAACATCATGCCCATTTTTTCTGAGGTGCTGATAAGTATCAATAAACAATATATTATTGTTTAATACTATGCCCGACAAAGCAATAACTCCTATTCCACACATAACTATTCCAAAAGGTTGCCACGTTATTATTAAACCGAGCAATACGCCAACTGTGGATAGAAATACAGCGCTCATAACAACTATGGTATGGTAAAATGAGTTAAACTGAACTAGCATTATCATGAACATCATGATTAAGGCCAACGAAAATGCTTTCCCTAAAAAATCTGATGCCTCTTTTTGATCTTCACTCTCTCCTTTAAATTGGTAATTTATGCCTTCTTCTAAATTTTCACCCAACCATTCTTCAAGCTCTTTTATTTTATCATCAACTAGAACACCCTTTTGAACGTCAGCCTTGATCGTAATTACACTACGTCTATCAACCCTATTTATCTTATTGATTTTATCTGTCGCTTTTCTAGTTGCAAAATTTGTTATTGGAATTCCCTTGTTTTCTCTGTTGATAATTTTAAATTTATCAATTTCATTAATGTTCCTATTTTCTGGATTAAATCTCAAAACTATATCCACTTCATCATCAGAATAATCAGGTCTAAAACTGGATACTTTTAACCCATCAGTAAATAAAAGCAAACTATTTCCAACTTCCTTAGTGTTAAGCTTGAAAATTGTTGCTAATTCTCTATCGACATCTATTTTCCAATCAATTCCAGGTGCAGAATTTGTATCTTCTACATCTTTAAACCCACCCATTTGCTCCATAGCCAATTTAACCTTATTTACAAATTTTGGTACTTGATCAAAATCTCTTGAGCTAAAATTAACAGAGATTGGTTTAGTTTGCGAAGGTCCATTGCTTTGTTCTAAAATTTCTACTTCTACACCATCAATTCCCAACACCCTTTCCCTTATATCCTTAAATATAGCATCCGCTTTTCTCCTAGTCTTCCAATTAGCAAGCTCTAGCTGTATTATTGCCACGGTATTCTGTGGCATAGAATCATCTCTATCAAAATTTCCGCTTTTCGTGTAAAATACTTTAATGTCAGATGTCATATTTATAATCTTTTTTTCAACAGATTTAGCTATTTTATCTCTTTCCTCCAGAGATAAATCGCCACCAGTCTTAATTGCCACCACTGCGTTTTCTGGCTCAATTTTTGGAAAAAATTCTACTCCCGTACCTAACATGCCAAAAAATACATATACAGAAATTAATACTGCAAATCCCGAAAGAATAAATGTTTTGGGCCAATTCAATACCATTTCTAGTAAATCATGATATCTTTTTGATAGACCTCTAAGATTATCAATATCACCTTCCTCAGCTGCTTTCATCGAATTGATAGTTTTCATATCAAATTTCTTAGGCTTCCCAAATAACGGCCCCATAGAAGGTTGAAAAAACAATGCGAAGAGAAGAGAGTTTGTAAGTATAATTATTACTGTAATAGGCATATATTTCATAAATTGCCCCATTATACCAGGCCAAAATAATAAAGGCATAAATACCACAATTTTTACAAGAGTAGATGTAACAATAGGCCAGAACATTCTGGTTGCAGAATGGACAAAGGCAACCTTTATATCCATACCCTCAATAATTTTTCTACCGGCATATTCACTTACAACTATTGCATCATCCACTATCATTCCAACCGTGAGTATCAAACTAAACAACACAACAATATTAAGAGTGTATCCAGAAACTTCCATTACCAATATACCTACCAAAAAGGAAGAGGGAATAGAAAGCGCTATCAGCAACGCAGATCTTCCTCCAACGGAAAAAATAACAACTATAGTTACCAATATTACCGCAAGTAATATTCCATTTTCTAGATAATCTATCATCTCTATGATATTTTCAGACTGATCTTGAGAATAAATAATATTCAGATTGCTTGGTAAATAAGCTTTTTGATCAGCAATTGTATTTTTAACCTCTGTAACCGTAGAAATAATATTAGCTCCAGTTCTTTTTGACACCTCTAAAACAATTGCTGGCTTCCCATTAACTCTGGCTATATATTCTGGGTCCTTATAGGTTTTTTTAATTTTTGCTATATCTTTTAATTTAATTACCTTGTTACCATCAGCAAATATTGGAAAATTATATAGTTCATATACGGATTCTATTGTACTAGGAATCTTGACGGAAAAAGTTCCTCCTTCATTTTTAACTTTCCCTACAGCAACCAAAGAATTATTCTCTGCAATCATTTGACTAATTTGCGATAAACTGATTCCATAAAATTCAAGTGTCTCAGGTTCAACTATTATTTCTACTATATCCTTTCTATCACCACTGATATTAACACTTAGCACATCTTGTACATTTTCAACTTTATCTCTTAATTTTCTTGCTATTATAATTAAGCTTTCCTCAGGTATATCCCCTGTTAAAATTATATTCAAAACAGGCATTAAGCTTAAATTAATTTCTTTTATTATAGGCTTATCAGTATCTTTAGGTAATTCATGCTCTGTATCATTAACCTTTGCTCTAACATCCCTTAATGCTTTATCACTATCAAACCCTGCATGAAATTTTATTAAAATGACTCCACTTCCTTCGTAGGCATATGATTTTAATTCTTTAATACCTGAAATATTTCTTAACGCCATTTCCATAGGCTTTAAAAGCAATTTTTGAGAATCTGTTGGTGAAATACCCTGATGAGTGATAACCATATAAATCATAGGTATTTTTACATCTGGACTATCTTCTTTGGGTATAGACATATATGAAAAATAACCGCAAATAACCAGAACCGCCAACAATAAAATTGTCGCTCTTTTTCTTAAGGTAAATGACCTAATTATATTTTCCATAATGAGCTTTTAAATTTATTACTTATCTTTGTTATTTTGAAAATTCAATTTCTTTTCTTACTGAATTCGGAAGATCATTTTTTATTATTTTATATGCAAATTTTTCTGTTAAACTAAAATCATCATATTTTTTGCCTTCTTCAATTTTGATTGTGTATTTAGTCCTTCCATCATCAGATCTAGTTTTGGGCATTTCTTCTTGCTCCATATATTTTGGTTTATTTTTATATTCTGTATATTTTTGCAAAATCAAATAAGCAATTAATATCCATGCTAAATACGTAATAATCTTACTTTTATACGTTATCATTTATTGTACTATCTATGTATTTTCACTATGTTAAACTTTTTATATTAAAAAAACAACTTTATCCTCTTAAGGCTAATAACTTCCTAATACATTCATTGTAACGCTTACTGCTATAGGTATTGTCATATTATCATTAAGTCTAGAATTTTTTGAATATAATTCAACAATAGTGGCAACAAGTGCAGTAAAAAATGAAGCTATTAAAAATTTAATATCCAAATGATAAATTACAGTAATTACTAAACTTAAAACACAAGACGTGCCAAAAAAAGCTGCGCTACCTTCAAGACTTTTACCATTTATTTTTGTTTTGCCAAACAATGTGCCAATTATAGCAGCCATGCTATCTGATAATATTAAGATGGAGACTGCAAGATTAAAGACCGGTTTTGATGATATAAACAAACATATAAGCATACCAATAAAAGCAAAGGTTAGAGCTGAATAATTATCTTTTTCATGCGCTCTGTATATTTGAGCAAGCCCCATTTTTTTTATAAACCTGCGTTCCAACAGATTGAATTTGATTCTGAATTTATCTACGATAAAAGAAATAATTAAAAACAATGAAATAATTATTATCATTGTTTCTTTATCATAATAATGATAAATTATTGGAAATATTAAGCCGATCAGATGAATGCTTTTTCTGTAAATCTCAATCAATATGGGCGGGCTATCCTTATGTTTCATTTTATTTAAATAAATTATGTTTGCTGTTGTATCAATTTTATTTATGTTGAGCTTCATACCTTTTATGGTGCTTATACTATTTATATTTATAAAAAAAACAAATAATAAAAAATTTAATAATCGTTTAAAGAGTATACAAGAAAATTCACCCTATAGGAAAACTCAAAATAATGTTAAGCCAAAAAATGATTTTTTATTTTTAAAAAAGGAAGATCTTGATTTAAATGAAGTAGATAAAGTTGAAAAAATTCATGACAAGGAACATGGCAAAGAAGAAGGAAAAATAGTTGGCATTGCTGAGCCAAAAGGTTTTTGGTCTAAATTTGTAATGTCTCAGAAATTAGGATTTATATTTGCAAGGTTAGCAACAAGCGAAAACAAGGGTGAGGGTTTTTGGACAAATTTAATAAAAGCTCAAGATGCCTCACAAGGTAAGGATAAAGGAAGAGGTAGGTAAAATTAACTAGGGGAAAGCTTTAAATTTGTATCCTCCATTGAGTGATATAAAAACATGGTGCTAAGCATACATACTCCAAAAGTAACTAAAATATTGCAATCAAAGTGTAAAAAATTATCATTCGGCACCATAGTCTCTTCTGTCGTGTCTGAAAAAATCGCTGTATCCAAAAACACCGCTATCTCTTCAATTATTTCTACTGGCAGCCCTTCTATGTTTTGAGCTAATAAATTAGCGTTAATATCCTGCATATGCACATCGTTTAGATTAATATAGATAGTAGATTTAATAATATCTCTATTTTCATCAAGCACTTGTAAAAGCTTCCCATTCCATATGCTCCACCTAAATTTAAACTTTTATAGCAAATCATGAAATTCTTGGCTATTTGCTATAGATTCTGGTGTATACTCTCCTGAATGATGGTCCTTAGGAAAATGTAAAGTAGCGTGTTTTGCTAAATTTGTAAAAAAATATTTAAGTACTTCATAACGCTCATCATAGCTCACATCATCTAGCATTTCTTTTAAATCCAGAAAATCACTAATTTCTGGATTCTGCCTGCATTTTTCTTTAATAGCTCAGTGAAAAAGATTTATTTTATTCATTATTTTTGACACTTAATAAAACAATTTTTCATTATAATTAATATTAAAAACTTTTTATTTAATTAAAAATTTTTTTAATAGAATTTGTTTTATCTAATTTAACTAATTCAGGGTGAAAAGTTGTGCAATATATATTATTTTGTTTAACAAAAATAGGATTGCCATTTAGTGTATCTAAAACTTCTACTTCCCCCCCACATTCGGTAATACTAGGGGCACGGATCATAAAAGCTTCATTGCCTAAATCAGTTTTCTCTATTTTGCTATTAATTTGTCTGCCATAGTAATTTCTTTGCACGTTAATATCAATGAGACCTAAACCTTTTACTCTAGTAGATTTAAATTTAGATAGCAATATTGCCCCTGCACAAGTGCCAAGTATAGGTTTTTTAGTTAAGGAAAATGCATGAATTTTTTTATCTAATTGACTATTAACGCAATAATCATACTGCACAGAACTTTCTCCACCAGGAAGGATAATGCCATCTAATTTTGAAAAATCTGTTTCTGCAAAAATCTTTAAAGTTTTGTAACCAAGTACATTTAAAGCTTCTATAAATAAATGACCAGCACCCTGATAAGCAAATACCCCTATGATTTTCATCTCATAGATTCTCCAAGATCCTCAGATATTTCAGCTAATTTTTTAGGATCCTTCCAATAATTAATAGCTTCAACAATAGCCTTTGCTCTTTTTACTGGATCCTCACTCAGGAAAATACCACTCCCAACAAATACTGATTCAGAACCAAATTCCATACACAATGCAGCATCTGCAGGGGTAACTATTCCACCTGCTGCAAAGAAAGGAACCGGTAGCTTTTGATCTCTACGAACTTTATCTAATAAAGAACTTTGTATTTTCATTTCCTGAGCTTTTATCTTAATTTGCGAAGAATCCAAGCCCTTTAAGTTATGAATCTCTCTCTTGACTGCTTTCAAGTGATATACTGCTTCAGCAATATTCCCCGTTCCCGCCTGTCCTTTGCACCTAATTAATGCAGCTCCCTCTTCTATTCTTCTAAGCGCCTCTGCTAAATTACGACAACCGCACACAAAAGGAATGCTAAATTTAATTTTATCAATGTGATCTTCTTTATCAGCAATGGTTAACACCTCACTTTCATCAATACAATCAACCTTTAAAGCTTCTAGGATTTTTGCCTCACTTATGTGCCCAATGCGACACTTAGCCATTACCGGGATTGAAACAGCTTCTTGAATTTTTTTAATCATTAGAGGATCACTTGCCCTTGCTATTCCACCTTCTCTAATTATTAGAGCTGGCACTCTTTCAAGAGCCATGACTGCCGCTGCTCCCGCATCCTCTGCGATTCTTGCTTGCTCAACATTCATTACATCCATTATAACTCCGTTACAAAGCATATTAGTGAAGGCTATTTTTGGATCCATCTTTTCAAAATCAATGTACATTTATTGCAGTATAATCTAACAATATATCACCTTATATTCAAGGTATATTTGCATTAATTTATTTGAAAATAAAAAAACAATCTTTACATACGATGAATCATATAATAGCTTATATTAAAAGCAGCAAATGTGTGTAAAATGAAAAGACTATCTAGTGTAATTCTATTGTCATTGCTTATTGGATGCAATACTATTGAAAATAAAATGGGGCATTTTTTTGACAAAAAATCAAATGAAAATCCGAAACTTATTGCCTTGCCATCAAAAAATCCTTTAGAAGTAAAGATTGCTGTTTTCTTACCTTTATCTGGCAAATATCAGTATTTAGGTCAAAGCATTTTAGATTCCATACAATTAGCTCTTTATGAATTAAGAGCTGACAATATAACATATACGGCCATTGATGTAGGGAGTGATTCTATCAGCACTCAAAAGGCAATGGAAAATGTTAACCTTGACGATATAGATATTATTCTTGGGCCAGTATTTAAAGATCAAGCGGAACACATTTACAAGCAAGCAAAGAAAAATAACCTTTTAATGATCACATACTCTAATGATTTAGATCTAATGAACATGCAGGGTCTTTATATCTTTGACATAATTCCTAGCAAACAAATTAAAAAAGTGACCCAATATGCAAGTAGCAAGCAGTACTCTAATATTTACTCTGTTGCACCAAAAAACAAATATGGAGATTTTGTTGAAAAAACACTATTAGAAAATATGGGAGCAGATCATTACAATGTTAAAAAGGTCTCTCTTTATACCGCCTCAGATATACCAGTTGTAAAAAGATTTACCTTGAGTGAGGCTATATTAGGTATCAAAAGCTCTGTTAAAGGTGATATTGCTAATAAAATTCCAGGGTTTGGACATCCTGCTATTCTTCTTCCAGAGCAAAATAACAACTTAATTAATGTAGTCAATCAGTTACAATTTTTGCACAGTAGCAATGACCCTAAATATAAAATTTTAGGTATTGGAGATTGGAGCAGGTACTCACTAACACAAAACATTATTACTCAAAAAGCTTGGGTAGCTGATATACCTCATAAAACGCTCTCTGAATTTGATTCTCGCTTTCAAGATAATTATAAATACACTCCTCCGAGAATTGCCGCAATTGCTTATGACTCAATAATGTTAATTTCAGCAATTATTAACAAAGCCAACAGCGGAATAATCCTAAAATTTGAAGAACTTGAAAGAACTGATGGTTATCAAGGCATCACTGGGGCATTTAGATTAAAATCAAACGGCGCAAACGATAGGCTCTTTTCTGTATATGAATATGAAAAAGGTGCTATGAAAGAAATTGCACCTGCTAATACTGGATTTTAACATACTACAAAGCAAGTTCTCATTTTTTGTTGGTAGAATATAAAATTTAAGATTTTATCTCTTTTGAAGATGTATTACTAGAATAATATAAATTCAAAAACTTCTCATATCGCTTACACAAAATTAGATTAAAATTATCAGCTAAAAAATGAAAAATCATGTTAATTTCATCAGACTCACTTGCATCAAATTTATTCAATACATAATTCGTAACCATAGAAGGCAAAGGTGGCCTCCCAATACCAATTTTTATTTTGGTATAATTTTGACCAATATGCGAATCAATAGATTTCAAACCGTTATGACCCGCATCTCTACCTCCTGTTTTGATTTTTATTTTACCAATTGCTAAATCTAAATCATCAAAAATAACAAATATATTATTTAAAGAAATTTTATAGAAATTCACAAGTTTACTAATGGGAATTCCCGAATTATTCATAAACGTCATTGGCATAAAAAATACTACCTCTTGATCAAAAATTGTAATTTTCGATATTTTTCCATCAAATTTATCCTGAAATACTTGAGTTTTAAATTTGTCAGCAAGAATTGCAACCGCATCAAATCCTAAATTATGCCTTGTTTGTTTATATTTTAAACCGGGGTTACCCAGCCCTATTATTAGCTTCATTCTGAATTAATTAAATTGTTTGTTTTAAAAGAAAAATAATCGTTATGTGAAACTATTATATGATCATGCACAACAATATTCACAGCCTTTAAAGCTGCTATAACCTTATTAGTAATTTCTATATCTTGTTTTGATGGCGATGTATCTCCGCTTGGATGATTATGCACCAAAATAACTGCCGATGCGAAATGCGTTAGTGCATTCTTCACAATTTCTCTTGGATGTATAGCTATTCTATCAACGGTACCTGAATCAATCATTTGCTCATGAATTAATATATTTTTAGAATTCAAATAAAGTATCTTGAAATGTTCAACTTTTTGAAATCCCATAGTTAAATTACAATAATTTATAACAGAATTCCAATTATTAAGTACATGAAATTTTTTATTTGAGCTATCAGGTATATGCAAGCGACTAAATAAATCTTTTAATAATTTAAATATATCTCAGCTGATTTCCCTAAACCTTTCACTTGATTCAATTGACTATATTCAGCATTGATTACGCCAGCTAGGCTTCCAAATTTCTTCAACAATAATTTTGCTACAAGCTTAGTATCCTTAATTGGTATAACATGAAATAAAAGCATTTCCAGTATTTCATAATCTGGCAATGTCCTTATTGGTGATTTATGCCTGTGCCCGTGCTTATTATCTATTTCTTCCATTATCAATTATTACCTTCCCATAAATTGATATATTTACTTTACTTATACTTAATTAATCTTCATTAATCTCGTTTTATTTTCTCTAACAATATGCACAATCAGCATAATCGGAGTTTATCTTTATATTAAAAACTCCGATTACAATGAGATACAAATTGATATAAAACAGCATCACAATGGAAGATTATCGTGCTTCTTCCATGGCTTATCAACTTTTTTATTTTCTAGCATCGCTAGATATTTACATATTCTCCATCTAGTTCTGTGAGGTTTTATAATATCATCTAGATATCCACGCGAAGCAGCAACAAGTGGCGACGCAAATTTTTCTTCATACTCATCTACTGTAACACCTTTAAGTATTTTCACAGCTCCCTTTGCTCCCATAACTGCAATTTCTGTATCTGGCCACGCTAGATTAATATCACCACCCAAATGTTTTGAACTCATAACGATATAAGCACCTCCATATGATTTTCTAGCAATAAGACTAATTTTTGGAACTGTAGCTTCAGCATATGCATACAATAGTTTTGCACCATGTTTAATAATGCCCTTATGCTCTTGGTCAGTCCCCGGTAAAAAACCTGGTACATCTATAAACGATACTATTGGTATGCCAAAAGCATCACAAAATCTAATAAATCTTGCAGCTTTTATAGAAGCATTAATGTCTAAACAGCCCGCTATTTCCATTGGTTGATTTGCTACAATTCCAACAGGTCGTCCTTCAAATCTTGCAAAACCTACCATAATGTTTTTTGCATAATTTTCCTTTATCTCAAAATAATCACCCTCATCTACAACTTTTTCTATTAGTTGCTTCATATCATAAGGCTTAGTATTATCTTTTGGCACCAAAGTTTCTAGAGACATCTCAATTCTATCTGCAGGATCACTTGTTTTGTAGGTTGGTAACTCTGCTATATTAGAAGAAGGTAAAAAATCAAAAAGCCTTCTTACCATTTGTAGGCACTCTATATCATTGTCCGCTATATAATCAATAACTCCACTTTTTTTCATATGAACCTGTGCTCCTCCAAGCTCTTCATGCGTGACATCTTCATGTGTTGCAGTTTTAACTACGTCTGGCCCTGTTAAATACATATATGAGGTTTTATTAACCATAAAAATGAAATCTGTCAGTGCTGGAGAATATACCGCACCTCCTGCGCATGGTCCCATTATTATGGTAATTTGAGGTATCACCCCTGAAGAATCTACATTTCTTTGAAAAATATCACCATATCCTTTAAGAGAATCAACTCCTTCTTGGATCCTTGCTCCCCCCGAATCGTTAATTCCAATAATGGGAGCTTTCAATTTCAAAGCTAAATCCTGTATCTTAGTAATTTTTTTTGCATGCATTTCACCTAATGAACCACCAATAACTGTAAAATCCTGACTATATACAAAAACCATCCTTCCATTAATTGTACCATGCCCTATAATTACACCATCTCCAGGAAAAACTTTATCCTGCATGCCAAAATTTTGACATCTATGCTCAATAAAAGCATCCATTTCTTCAAATGAATCTGGATCTAGTAAAATCTCTATTCTTTCCCTAGCAGTTAATTTGCCAGATTTATGCTGCTTATCTATTCTCTCTTGCCCACCACCCAATCTTACAGCTCGTATTTTTTCGTTAATCTTTTCGTTAATTTTTTTATGTTGCATAGTTTTGCTATATATTAATACTGTGCATATACTAATAAAAAAATAATTCTTTGACAATGTTTTGAAAATTATCGTATAACAAATACCTATTAAATCTTATAGCTCAACTATGTTTTGCAGCTTCAATTACATAAAATTTATTAACCTTTTTTAATTTTTAATGAATATATTTACCCATTTTAGAAATATAATATTTAATGATATTGAATCTATTTATCCAAAGATTATAAAGAGCGATGACGTTAAAATTGAATTCCCAAATAATCCTGAACATGGAGATTTATCGTCAAACATATCAATGGTTATTGCTAAAAAAATCAAAGCAAATCCCAAAGAAATTGCCGAAAAAATATCAGAGATAATTAGCAAAAATGAATATGTAGATGAAGTTACAATTGCAGGGGTAGGTTTTCTAAATATAAAAATTAAAAAAAGTTTTTGGTATTTATTTTTAAAGCAATTAATTCACAATGCACATGATTATCCTAAAATAAATATTGGTAATCATGAAAAAGTAAATATCGAATTTGTTTCTGCAAACCCCACGGGTCCACTTCATTTAGGGCATGCTAAGGGAGCTGTTTTTGGAGATGTAATTGCTAATTTACTTTTAAAATGTGGTTATAATGTTACAAAAGAGTTTTATATCAATGACGCAGGCAACCAGATTAATAACCTAACTAGATCACTAAAAATTAGATTTAAACAGTTGCTTGGAGAAAAAATAGAATTAGAAGAAAATTGTTACCCTGGCGAATATCTCATAGAATTAGCTAAAAACTTGCTGGAAGAACTTGGCGACAATACAAGTAAACTAAATGATGAAGAATTTTTAAATGACTTTGCTGTAAAAAAAATACTAAAAATTATAAAAAATGATCTTGATCATCTAGGAGTGTCTCACGATAACTTCATTTCTGAAAAACAACTTATTGAGCAAAATAAAGTAAATCATTGCATAGATTTTTTAAAAGAGAAAAATTTATTATACCAAGGTACATTAGAAAAGCCAAAAGGGGAATCAAGCGATGATTGGGAACCAAAAGAACAAACTTTATTTAGATCAACAAATTATGGCGATGATATTGACAGAGCTGTAGTTAAATCTAACGGTCAGTATACATATTTTGCATCCGACATCGCATATCACTTAGACAAAATTGAGCGAGGATACAACAATATGATATTATTGCTTGGGGCTGATCATATAGGCTATAAGAAAAGGCTTGTAAGTTCTGTGGATGCTTTGAGTGATGGAAAAGCTAAATTAGATGTAAAAATTTGTCAATTAGTTAAGCTTTTAAGAGACGGCAAACCAATTAAAATGTCTAAGCGCTCAGGAAATTTTATTTCTTTAGAAGAAATTTTAGATGAAATTGGCAAGGACGCATTGAGATTCGCAATTTTATCTAAAAACTCAGATACAGCACTAGAAATAGATGTTGAAAAACTTAAGCAACAAACCAAAGACAATCCTGTATTTTATGTACAATATGCCTCAGCTAGAGCAAATTCTATTTTGAGAAGAGCCAAAGAAATGGGTATCGAGATAGAAAATATCATAGAAGAAGAGATTGATCTATCATTTCTTGATAGTGAATATGATTTTAATTTAATTAAGATGCTAGCACTATATCCCAAAATACTAACTTCTTGCTTAAACACTCTAGATCCTCATAAAATAACATATTACTTATATGATCTAGCCTGTAAATTTCATCAAATATGGAGTAAAGGTACTAAAGAAGAAAATATAAAATTCATAGCTGAAGACAATGTTGAATTAACAAAAGCAAGGGTTTGCCTGGTTTATGCAGTTACATTAGTTCTTACATCGGGATTAAAAATCTTAGGCATTAAAGCAGTCAAACAAATGTAAACCAGCATTATCAATGGACAGTATTGTAAATAGGAAAAATAAATTAAAAAAGATCAAAAATAGATAAAGATAGGAGAATCATATTGGGAAGGAAGAATGGAGTTAAAATATAGAGGCAGCGGAATAGATTTTAAGAACTGGTATTTTTGCAGGAGAGGTGAGAATAGGATGCATGAGATGGGTTGAAGTATCCAATAAGTTATCGTAATCTGGAGGAAATGACGCAAAAATATGGAGTAGAAGTAGATTTCACAACAATATATAGATGGGTACAAAAATATGCTCCATAATTCCATAAGAGAATTCGATTATATAGCAAATGTTATGGCGGCAGCTGGAGAGTTACGAGACCTATATCAAAGTCAAAGGTAAGTGGAATATATCTATATAGAGCAATCTATAAACGCGGTAAAAGTATAGACTTCATATTGCTGCATAAACACAATATAACTTCAACTAAAAGATTTCTGAAAAAGGCCATTAAAGTCATGAGTTATGCCTTATATAATTAATACAAACCGCCAGGCTCCTTATAAAGCAGCTATTATCGAGCTAAAACAAGAGAGTGTTATTTAGCATCAAACAGAACATTAACAAATAAAGTTTCTCAATAATGTTGTTGAATCTGATCACGACAGAATAAGATGACGGCCGCAACCCATGTTAGTGTTTAAGTCCTTTGCCTCAGCTGGCAAGTGTATAAAGGTATTGAAACAATGACACTATTTGCTAAAAATCAAATCACTTTCATCAACAAACTTTTTAATCTTCAATCGCTGAATTTTGACATCTAATACACTTCTGATCCTAAATTTATTTTTACCCCCCCTGTCGTTTGCAACAAAGCCAAATTTATTAAGATAGTTTTTATAATTCATCATGAGCAATTATATTGTCTGGTCCAATATCAATTTCTATAGCCTGAGATTTATGGTTGTCTGAAAAAGTACTTTGCAAATAATATTTATAATAACCATCCGGGCTTTTGTCTTTTATCTTTTCTTTAAAAGAATGATTATCTGGTTCTAATGTTGCAATTTTATTATTTGCATCTACCCCTAAATAACTATACACATCAAAAGAGACTCATGCACAATTCTCTTTATCATTATCAACACTCCAATCAAAGGATAAAGTCATATCTTTTTGATTAAAACTCTTACTAGTTAGTTTAGTTGAATCTTTACAACTCTCTACAGGATTATTTAAAGGCATATATAGCCTTGAAATAACAGAAAAATGATCTGATGGATATTGTTTTATATGTTCGTCCTTAGAACACTGCCTTGATGCATGTATTATTATTGCTTTATTCTTTTCTGGATCTGAAAAAAAAGCATAATCTGGAATAAGAATATGATCTATTCTATTATAGTTATCCTCACGCCCTCCACTCCAATTGTGAAAAGTTGCACGATTATCATCAGGATTGAAATTATTTTCTTCTGGTTTTGGTGCAAAAATATCAACTAACCCATTGCCTACTTTACACCCCATACCTTGAATTTCTTCAGGTTTACCAGATGATCTACAATTAGCATTAAAATCTCCCCCCTAAGCCAACAGAACTAAGCTTTGCAGATTTTATTTCTTTACTGCCTGCTGGATCATCTCTCATACTAGCTATTCCATTTTCATAATAAAAGTACTTATTTAAACAAACAAAGGATGTATAAAATTTGAAAAATGAGAGAGCTGTAAAGTAGTTGTTAAAGCTTTAGGAGCAGAAACATCTAGATGCAACATTCCTTTTCCGCCAGTTATGTTAGTTTGAGAATAATCTTTAGTCCTTGGAATATCATTCTTTGGATATTGACCATCAATTTCAAAATTAATTTTCAATTTCTCTGTTAATTTATAAGCAAAATCAGCATTTAGAGTAAATTTACTAAAATTTTTCTTGGTAATATCTGATTTATTTTTATCATATTCTTTTGTTCTAGCTTTTCCAGCATGATAAATAAAACGATAATTTTGCTCAGCTTTATGAGAACTTATATTTTTAATCTTAGTACCAAAATATAATTTAACTGCATTAATATTTTGATTTTTTTCTTCTTTATATATTAATTCTTCATTTGATTTTTTCTCAAAGTGAAAATGATTTAACATTAAATAGGAAAAAAGAAACATTTCTGTATTTACTCTAACCTGAATAGGGTGCTCTATACCTAATTGAATATTTTTAATCTTCTTTCTTAATTTTATAATTTAATTTATTATATCCAATACTAGTTACTAATTTTGTACCATAAGAATTAATTTGATATTTATTTAATAAAAATAGAATAAACAAATGGAAAATATGGCGTAAATTATAATAGCTTCAGAAAAAATATACTTGTAGGATAAATAACAACCTTGAGAAGTAGTAATATTGCTATAGTCTTAAAATTATTAAAGCAAATAAAGTTTAAAATCAAATCAGTTGCAAAAAAACAACATACATCAAAAAAAGGGCCTTAAGATGCTTAAAACAATTCATGCAGCCAGAAAAGCACAAAAATTAGCAAATTAACTATTTTCTCAATAAAGTTTTATAAAGTTTCAAACATTACTTGACAAACAAAACAACCTTATGTATTATACGCTTCATTAATTAAATGTGTATGAAAATAACATGGAAAATAATCAATTTAATACAAATAATGCCCAGTGCGATTCATCTATAGATGCTTCATGTGGCTCAGATCAGTCTGAAAAATTTGACAAAAAAACTGGTGCTGGTATGAAGCAAGCACAAGCTACACAGGAACATATAACAGGTTATGTAAAGAGTCTTATTGTGAACTCTATTGCTCCATATGTTAAGGTGTCTGAGGTAGATCTTGGAAATCACATGCAGGTTTTTTATGCCGCTTCTCAAGGTATTAATGATAAGCAGTTAATCTCCGCTGCAAAGATGGCATACGATACTATTGGCAAAAAACTTACAGCATCAATAAAAACTCATATGAATTATATTGAAACTTCTTTTGCAAATAAAAACTGTTACTACGTCGATAAAGATGCCGAAAGCAAATGCCTGGGTGATTTAAAGTTTAACAACCCTAGTATCTTTTTAAAAGCTTTGTAAGAAAGTCATTCTGATACGGCAAGAATGATTTCACCTGCGGATAAAACTTTAGCATATAAATTTTTTATGATTAGAGCAGTAATTGGAGACTATGCACGCAAACTAGAACCAGATTGGGTTGTTACTTTTAAAGAAGATAGTAGTAAATCATATACCGCACATGATGTATTAGATAGCTTTGAGTATATAAGCCCAAAGTCCGAAAAAATGACAGGACACAATGGAGTAAAAGTGAATCAAGCATCGGCTAAGATACTAACGAAAGATAAACTTGAAGTTGACAAGATAGTACATAATGTTTTTGATGAATTTATAGCTGATTGTAATAAGTTAAAAATAACAACATCATTGCATCATCAAGTGACAGTATGTCAAAATGTAAACGAGGTTGGCGATCCAGATTATTTCTTAGAATTATTAACTTGTCTTGAAATATTTAATCTTGCTACAACCGCAGGCTTTTGCAAAGAGTTGGAATACGAAGAAGATTTTAGTTTTTAAAAAAAGGTTGAGGGAGGATTATTCATGGCGAACAAAAATGCACTTACCACAGTAGATAACAACAAAGTTAAATTATTACAAAAGGGAGCAGACAATGGCTACTCCCTCTCTCAATATAGATTAGCTGAATTGCTCATAGATGGTAAAGAAATTAAACAAGATTATGATGAGGCAATTAAATTGCTGATAAAAGCTTCAGATGGTGGCTTAGCAGAAGCGCAGTATCTTTTTGGAATGTTGAATTACAAGGGAGAAATAGTAAAGCAAGACTTTGATAAGGCATTTAAAATGTTTAGTGACGCAGCTGAGCAGGCAAATCCTGGTAGCCAATATATGTTAGGGGTACTTTATAAAAATGGACTTGGTGCAAAACATGATTATACAATGGCTGCAAATTGGTTTAAAAAAGCAGCAAACAATGGATATTCAGAGGCATTATACACATTAGGGGAAATGCATTTAATTGGTGAAGGAGTAGATTTAGATTTCAAGCAATCTGAGGATTACTTAGTAAAATCAGCAAGACTTCAAAACGAAAAAGCTGATTATCTATTGGGTAAATTTTATTATGATGGCAAACTTGTTGCTAAAAATTATAAAATTGCACACAAGCATTTTAAAGCATCTGCAAAAAAGGATTTTCCTGATGCAATATATATGCTTGGAAAAATGCACTTAGATGGCAATGGTGTAACTGAAAATTATGAAAAAGCC
Source organism: uncultured Candidatus Midichloriaceae bacterium (assembly GCA_905479795.1). Classification (GTDB taxonomy): domain Bacteria; phylum Pseudomonadota; class Alphaproteobacteria; order Rickettsiales; family Midichloriaceae; genus Aquirickettsia. The sequence goes on from CAJQNX010000084.1 coordinate 24,186, forward strand.
ATAAAATTACTAACTAATGCTGCTGAACTCGGTTCTAAAGATGCTAAATATGTATTGGGTAAGTTGTTTTTAGAAAAAGATAATTTAGAAGAAGGAGTGAAATTATTAAAAGAAGCAGCTATAAGTAATCATAGTGATGCGCAATACGAGCTAAGTAAATTATTTTTTAGTGGTACAAAAAAAGTGTCTAAGGACGCTAAAGAAGGTATGAAATGGCTATCTGAATCAGCAAACAATAACCATTTGTTAGCACAATTAAAATTTGGTAATAAAATACTTACTGACTGTAAAAAAGAATCAAATGAAGGTATTTTTGAAAAATTATTAATATCTTTGGGTTTTTATGAAGAAAAAACATTGTGTGAAGTAGGTGTTAATTGGATTAATAAAGCAGCCGATAGTCAACATGTTTATTCTCAAATCAGACTAGCTAAGATATATTTAGAAGGTGAGTTTGTTGAAAAAAACAAAGTCAAAGCAATAGAATACTTAACAAAAGCGACGGAACAAAATTCAGCTACAGCATATCATTTACTTGGAAAAATTCTTTTAGATGGAGATAATATAAGTAAAAATGATGCTAATAACGCATTAGATAAGCTTGAAAAAGCTTCTAAAAAAGGTAATTTGGATTCATCATATATTTTAGGGAATTTATATTTAGAAGGTAGATATGTTGGTGAAAAAAATACTATGATGGGATTAAAATATCTCACAGATGCTGCTAATAATGATCATGCTAACTCTCAATATGCTCTCGCTAAGGTGTATTATGAAGGTAAACACATGAAACAAAATTGCGAGAAGGCCGTTGCTCAATTTGAAAAATCACTTGAAAATAAAGATGATACGTCTAATAAATTGATATTTAATGATGCTGAGGAGTTGATAGGCGATATTTATCATAGTGGTTGTATAGGCATAAAAAAGGATGTTGGAGAAGCAATTAGTTGGTATAAAAAAGCTGATGCTAGAAGCAATCCGTCGGCACAATACAAATTATACGAAATTATGGAGGAATTAGAAAATACTAATTCTCAAGAGTCTGAAAATGGACATGGTGAACTTTAAAATTTACAAATATCTCTGATATTTCGGTAATTATTATTTAACAAAATTATATAGAGGTAGGTGCTTTGTTTATTAGAATTTTTGTGTTAATCATAGTTTTTTTCTTTATAAATAAAGCCTACTCAAATGGTGTATATCTAAAAGTAGAATTACCTATATATAAAAAATATAGCGACTTAAACAAGACTAAACATGAACAGTATAAAAAATATGCTAAAAGCATAACTGACACTTACGGGTTAGGCTTAGGTTATAATTTTTCAAATTATATTGAGACCGAACTTATTTTTGATCAAATGAAATATCTATTTTACGGTTCTAGGAATGAGATAGGCAGAGTAAATGATGATGTGAAAAAAGCAACAGCTAAAATAAAAAAAGGTACTTATCTTGCTTTTGCAAAAAAATCAGAGCATAGAGGAGTTACCACTGGGCAATGCAGTGATATTCCTCAAACTTTTACCACTCCAGATGAATTTTGTGATCATATGCCTTCTAATAAAACTATTATTAATAAATATCATGATATTGTGATTCAAATGAAGCTGCAGGCTTTAATTGCATCGGTAAAATTCAAAGCTCATAATGAAGGCAGAGTGATACCTTTTTTATCACTTGGTGCAGGTGTATCTCATATGAAAATCAATCAAACAGCAAGCAAATTAGATGAGTCTGGAATGAATGATGTGCCCACATTAAAAAACAAAACTTCTTTTGCATATAGAGTTGGAGTTGGAACAAAAATCAAGATATCCTCAAAAGTTGCATTAGAACTTAGTGCTAGATATTTTAACTATGGCAAATATAAATTATCAAATGATGTTTCCAAAAAAATAACAGGACACGACTTCTCTGCTGGCATTATATTAGGATTTTAGAAAGCATAAAACTGCAACCCTTTTCAGTTATCAACTTCATTAACACCATTCTCACCTCTCTTATACTTCTTTACAGCTAAATTAATCTAGAGTGTGCAGAACTATTTTGGCCAACAATTTTTTCAGCAAAAGTTTTGTTATCAAATCTTTTTTCATTTAGTATATCGTTAATTGCACTTCTACCTACATTATAATTTTCACCTTGATTTAAAAAATTTATTATCTCATCTTTTTTACCCCTAACAATTTCCTGTAAATCTATTTTTATACTCTCTCTTTTTTCCAACACCTCTTTTAAAGAGTAATGTTTATTTTTAATATATGTATCTACAATTTTTAGAACTAAAACATCCCTCTCCTCAGTGTAGCTGAACCTTTCTGTAAAACTAGATACAAAATCAGGCATTAAATAACTCCACTTAGCTGCATTAATTTCATTATTGATATCTTCAACAATTTCCTGCTTTACATTAAAATAATTTTTAATTATTTTATGAGAATCCGGGTATTTATATAGGTTTATTTTAGAAATATCTTGATACGTTATATTATCAAATAAATTTACATCCTGTATTGCAATGTCTAATATCTCCTTCATCAGCCAATCATTTTTACTTTTTCTTGCATAATCAAATATCGAACCCACCTTATCTCTCATTTTTAATAATTCTTTTATAACACCCTCTTTTAGTACTGAATTAAATAACTCATGAACTAATTTATCCTGCTTATATCTAATAGCATTGCATAAAGTATCAAAACATTGCTTTTGATACTTTAATTGTGTCACAATTTCTGAATAAGCCTTACCCCCAGATTCCATTGTATCATTTAATATGATTAAAACATCCACTATATTAGAACCATACTTTTCACAATTTTTTTTGAGATGATCAAAAGCGTATTGCTTTTTACTACCCTGCAAACATACTCTTATTGGATCAATAGCTTGATATTTTTTATTAATAATAACCCTATCATTATCTATTGCATATTGAAGTAGATATTCTGGTATAATTTCTTCATTTACTGGTAAACCACAATCCACAAGCATCTTATTGATAATCACATATCTCTGCTCGTCGCTCAATTGAACTACACCATCATTACTCAAAAACAAAATAATGAAATTTTTAAGGATTTCCTTATAATTATCCTTATATCTAAATAACTCAACATTTTCAGCACCTAATTTTAAAGCTTGTGCACAAAATAGATCGTTTGAATTAGTATACTGATTTAAAAATTGAAAATCATTACTTTTTGACTCAATCCACTCGTCTAGTTTATTGCTGAAATTTCTAATATAATTACCATCTAAGCTTCCTAATTTATCAAATTCAGGCAAATCAATTTCTAATTTAGCTAATATTACTTCCGATATATATTCATGATTTTCTAATATGTCTTGAACTCTTTGATCTATATAATTTTTTATTCTTCTAATCTCAAAAATATTATCAATATTTCCTATATATTTATCTTCCGATTTACTTTTGTGATTAATATTCCATTCAGATGACAATACATTTAATATAGTTGATACATCATGAATATGCCATGCCTCACCTCTAGGTTTAAATTTTTGCAAAATAACTTCATTGTCTTGTGTTTTTGCTCCATTTAAAATTTCTATCGCAAATCCTTCAAGCATTTCTTTTTTAAATCTTGCAACAATCCCACTAAATGAATTCAAGCCATAAATATCAAGTAAAATATTTTGCAAATTAGTTAACGTCCCTTCTCCACATATAAATATTCTGTCCTTAAAAAGGATTGGATCTAAATTATTTGTTTTAAAACTAAAAAGAATACTCTCAAATGATTCCTTAATGCTTTGATTTTCTGATAAGGGTGCTATAGAGCGAAAATTATTCAGGCCCATTTTTTCAGCTTCTACAATAAGCGCCTCCATTTGAGATTCAGCTCCTACTCCATATATCGGCTTTTGAGAATTGTAAAAATTATCCTTGACGTATGTCTTTACTAAACTAATATCAACCTGCGGAACTAACTCAGGAAATTTTGTCTTAAAATTCTTTAAATAAGGCTTTACCATCCAGCTCTCTCGCACTTAAATCAAGCATATAACTATCCTACAATTTAAATACTAAATTTCAAAATACTTTTATACTAATAAGAATTTAATTTTAAATTATTATCTGCCTTTTGTTCTATCATGAACACCTTGATCTGAGATATGACCAACAAAAGAACTCATTTTAGAGTGATGTGCTGCACTTAAAAAGTGCTCTGCTCCAAAAATCAATTCTACCAACTTATTTAAATAATGTTTTATTTTTTCAATAGGCTTTAATTCTCCATTCTGCAATAAAATTTCACGCTCTACCTTAATAGCTTCATTTCTAAGAACATGAAGTGATTTTGGATCAGTTGCAATAACAGAAAAGGTTTCAAGAAATAAATCTGATATTTTCCTATTTTCTTTGTTATCTTTAATTTTATCTATAAAACTATCTATCAAAAAAGATTTCAATAATTGATGATCCGTCTTATTAATATCAACACCAGATTTTGGAAATATGAGTTCTGAAGCATTTAACTCCGTGTGATTAATCGAGCTAACTGTCAGTTTAAATTTTGGTAATACTGTGCTTTCAGTCATTTCTTTTGCCTTAAGAGATGTAATATCAGATTCAACAGACATATAAACCTGATCAAGGTTTCCTTCATTCATCAACGTCTCTTGAATTTGTGCATCTCTCCCATACCCATACACCCTTTTTCTGCTATATATTATGCTTTTAATTCCTCCATCAACATCCTTTTCAACGGATAAAGAGTTATGAGGACCATTCCTCCCAATTGTCTGACCAAAATTAAAATCTTTAGATTCAGAATAATCATCTCTTAAATACCCAGATAATGAACCTTCAAAAAGTTGAAAATGCATTAAGATAAAATCTTTTTGCTCTCCAGTTAAATATTCTAACTCTTTTATCTGCTCTATATCGTTTATAATAGCAATTTTCTCTCCATTTTCATAAATAACCAATTCGTCTCTACTTAAATCTCTTTGCGCATCATCCCCTGAATCAACGCGTGACCTAGTTAAAAAAGTCTCTTTAAGCTTATCTATTGCTTTTGGAACCGCATCAAAAATCTTATGTTCTGTTCCATCTAACTCATATCCCTCTTCATAGCTTTTTTCTAAAGTATTAATATTAACCACCATACATGCCCAAAGTTTAATTCTTAATGCTATTACGAAAAATTATATGGGTCAATATCGACTTTTAATTTAATTGATGCAGGTGTAATAAATTTATCAAACCAATTATGTATATAGCTTTGAATATTGATTTTTTTAGCAGTTCTCAAAATAATTCTGTAACGAAAATTATTTCTAATTTTATATATTGGAGCAGGAGATGGGCCTAATACTTCAATTTGCTTATCAATAGGTGCTTTTTGAGCTATATAATGCATAAAAGAATGCAAAGTCTGCTCATTTAGCCCACTCCCCTTAATTATGATTAACTTCGAAAAAGGGGGCATGAATGAATCTTTTCTATTTTTTAACTCATCATTAATAAAAGACTCATAATCCCAATTCTCAATGTAGTTTAGTAAGGGGTTATCAGCAAAATAAGTTTGAATTAACACTAAACCCTTCTCATGTTGTCTTCCTGCCCTTCCAGCAACCTGATATAAAAGTTGAAAGGTTCTTTCTAAAACCCTAAGATCACATCCTGAAAATGATATATCTGCATCAATCACACCTACTAAATGTAGATCAGGAAAATTCAACCCTTTAGCTAGCATTTGAGTACCTAAAATTATATCATACTCCTTATTTTCTATATCTTTAATTATTTGAGATGCTTTCTTAAAAGTTGAGACTGTATCGCTTGTAAGCGTGACCACTTTAGCATTTGGAAATAAATTATTTATTTCTTCTTCAATTTTTTCTATTCCAGGACCCAAGGTAACTAATTTTTCATCTGACTCACATTTATTACACTTAATAATCTTCTCATGCATATATCCACAATAATGACATAGCATTTGATTTTTCTTTTTATGCTCAACTAAAAAAAACTGACAATTCGGACATGAGAATTTCTCTCCACAATTATTGCATATAGTAAGTGGTGAATACCCACGCCTATTTAAAAAAATCATTGATAATTTTCCTTTTTCTAAACAAGAAATTATCTCATTTTTAAGTGCCTCTGAAATCCATTCATTATGTGGTTTTTTTACTTTTTTCAAATCTACTACTTGGACTTGAGGCAATGACACCCCTGTATAACGATTGGGTAATTTATGAATTTTATATTTACCTAAAATAGTATTATAATAGGACTCTGCAGAAGGTGTTGCAGTTGAAAGCAAGATGGGAATTTTTTCAATTTTTGCCTTCATAATAGCCATGTCCCTAGCGTTATAAACAATACCTTCTTCTTGCTTAAATGAGCTGTCGTTTTCTTCATCAATGATTATGAGTTTTAAATTTTTAAAAGGCAAAAATAACGCACTTCTTGCCCCTACTACTACATCAATATTGCCACTTAACACCCCATGCCATATAATAGCCTTTTTTTTAGGTGTCAAAGAGGAGTTCCATTCAGCAATAACGCAGTTCTTTAATCGCTTTCTAAACCTCTCTATTAATTGAGTTGCGAGCAGCACTTCTGGAAGCAATATAAGTGCCTGACTACCATCATCAACAATTTTTTGAGTACTCTCTAAATATACTTCTGTCTTGCCAGAACCAGTTGCACCCAAAATTAAATGCGCAGAAAAATCTAGAAATCCAACTTTATTAATTTCGCTAACTACTTGATTTTGAAGATCTGAAAGTTCTACTTTATTTAAAACATCTGTATCATTTTGAAATTTTTTATACTCTTCACATTTAATATTATACTCAACATTATTTTTATTGAGTAACAGCATTTTTACAATATTACCGTAATTAGTCATATTGTATTTAGCAACCCACTTTGCAAAATCTAATAATTTACCATCAACAAAAGTCAAGTTATATATGGTGATAATCTCCTTCAATTCAAAATCTAAATTGCTTTCATCAACACTATTTATGTTTGTTACAATACCAATTTGCTCTCTTTTTCTAAAATTTACTTTAACTATAGCGCCAATTTGAGGTTTATGTTGATCAGATACTTTATACGTAAATTCTTGATTAAATGGTAAAGCTAAAATGACATAAGCTACTTTAACCTTTGAATTCATTGTTAATTGCAAATAATTTAAGTGGCGGAGAGAGAGGGATTCGAACCCTCGATACGAAAAAATCGTATACTTCCTTAGCAGGGAAGCGCCTTCAACCACTCGGCCATCTCTCCTAGAGGTTTGTGATATAATCTAGTTTTATTTAATTAAAATAGCAATAAAAAAGTATACCAAAATACTATCTTTTTGCGTTTATACCTAACATTTTATCAACATCTTTATCAATTTCAATTTAAAAACAAACTATATTTTACATTCATATATACAACCTATCAATCAAATATTAATTTTTTATTTTTTATGTTCACGCTTATGGTGAAAATTTTTTAAATCATGAATATTTCCTATCTTTACAAAAATAAAATCCAATTCACCAATTTTTTTATCCGGACATATTGATACATTAAATTCAGAATGAGGTGGAATATCCTTTCTAAGATTAGTTGATAAATTTAAAATATTATTATTTTCGTCATAACCTATTATTTTTATTGTCTGTACAAATTTGCTTTCATTAGAGTTATTAATAATTTTGATTGGTATTTTATATTTTATTTGTTTATTAACACTATACTCATCCCCATACTCTTCCTTAATCGGTTCAAACAGTTCTATCTCCAACCCCTCAGTATTGTGATAGTCAAATAATTTATAAATGGCTTCGAAAGCAGTATGCTGATCAATTAAAAACTCTCTTTCAACGTATAAAAATAAAGTTAAGGTGATAAAAATAATGAATGAGTAAATTATAGCTGGTATGTTTTTTTTAATATTTTTGTTGGAAATTTGAGCAACTGCTGGCTTACTATTTTCTTCTAACTCAGTAGTTTCCTTATTAGGTATATATAGCCACTCATACTCACATAATGAACAACATAACATTCTTCCATATTTCCCAACATCAGATCCATTAACTCTGAACTTGGTGTCACAATTTTTACATTTAATGATCATTTTTAATTAGAGTGTAATTTTTTTGTTAATATTTCATTAACTCCTTTAGGGTTGGCCTTCCCTTTGCTTACCTTCATTATCTGCCCTACAAAAAAACCAAATAATTTTTCTTTTCCCGACCTGTACTCTTTTACTTTTTCAGGGTTAGCACTGAGAACGTCATCAATATATTTTTCAATCTCATCAGTATTAGAAATTTGGACTAAATTATATTTTTCAACTATTTCTTCGGGTTTTTCATTGGTTTCAAACATTTTATCAAGCACTTCTTTTGCAATTTTACCTGAAATCTTATTAGAAATAATTAATTCTAATAAGGAACTAAAATCTTCAGCGCTAATAGATAATTCACTAAACTCCTTACTAACCTTATTTAATCTTCCAAAAAGCTCAGCACAAACCCAATTTGCAACAAGCTTAGGTTCAATTTTTTTAGCAATCTTTTCAAAAAATTCTGCAACTTTTTTATCGGCAGTTAGCACCTCAGAATCATACTCTGTTATACCATATTCTTTTATATACCTTTTCTTCTTATTTTCCGGCAATTCAGGAAGGTTATCTCTTATATTGTCGATATACTCTGAAGAAATTCTAAGTGGTAGTAAATCTGGATCTGGGAAATATCTATAATCAGCTGCATCTTCTTTCCCTCTCATAGATCTAGTTTCACCTGTATCTGCATCAAATAACCTAGTTTCTTGAACAATTTCAGTATCGTGAATTCCATCTTCCCATGCTTCAATATGTCTATTTACTTCATAGTGAATAGCTTTTTCTATGAATTTAAAAGAGTTCATATTTTTAATTTCACATCTAGTATTTAGGTTTGTATCACCTTTTGGTCTAATAGATACATTTACATCAGCTCTAAATGAACCTTCTTGCATGTTTGCATCAGAAATACCAATATATCTTACAATTGAATGAAGTTTTTTTAGATATAAAATTGCTTCTTCTGCTGATCTCATATCAGGTTCTGAAACGATTTCAAGTAATGGAGTTCCTGTTCTATTTAAATCAACTTGAGAACCTGCAATTCCATGTTTACTTTTACCTGCATCATTTTCTAAGTGAGCTCTTGTAACTCCAATTGTTTTTTGTTTACCATCTGGAAAATCAATTACTAATTCTCCAAGACCTACAACAGGAACTTCAAATTGTGAGATTTGATAACCATTTGGTAAATCTGGATAAAAGTAGTTTTTTCTATTAAAAATTGACTTTTGATTAATTTCTGATTTGATTGCAGTTCCAAGCATAATTGCT
>CAJQNX010000085.1 GCA_905479795.1 uncultured Candidatus Midichloriaceae bacterium
AAGAATTCTGGAGCTTTATCAACATACAATTTTTCTGCAGCAGAATCTTCAGAGGTAGCTTTAATTGCTTTTACAGTATCATCACCAAGCAAAGCTTTCGCAGCAACTGTCACAGCATCAGCATCACCAACTTTCATAGCAGCAGCATCAGCAGTAGCTTTTTTTGCAGCAGCTTTTGCAGTATCAATTTCAGCTTGTGTCACAGCATCACCAACTTTCATAGCATCAGCATCAGCAGTAGCTTTTTTTGCAGCATTTTTTGCAGCATCAATATCAGCTTGTGTCACAGCATCACTAACTTTCATAGCATTAGCAGCATCAGTAGCTTTTTTTGCAGCATTTTTTGCAGCATCAATATCAGCTTGTGTCACAGCATCACTAACTTTCATAGCATTAGCATCAGCAGTAGCTTTTTTGCAGTAGCTTTTGCAGCTGTAATTTGCTCTTGCGTTACTTCTTTTGCAGTTTTAATTGCTTTTGCAATTCCAGATGCACTAAAATCAGCATCTACTTTGGTTTTATCATTTTCAACTTTAATTGCTTTTAATAAAGTTTTTACCTTATCGTTTTCACCTTTTTTTAAAACTTTATCAAAATAATCAATTCTACTTTGAGCAAACTTTATTTCAAAATCAGTTGCTACCATATTTTTACTCCTATATTTTATTATTGTTATTGTGCAGATACGTCGACATTTTTATATTGCAAAACCAACACGCAAATGCGTCGCCCTACACACCTTAACTAACGTTATTCATAAACACCATTACATGTCAAGCACTAAAATGATATTCAATAAACAACATCAGCACTTAGCAACTTTACATAGTTATTTTGCAACCCCACATAATCAGTTAGCAATGCTCCGTCTATAAATTATCCAAAAAAATGTTGCGAATAGCAGTATATCTCGTGTAGAGTTTTTTAAAGGATAAATGTCCGTATAATATATATAGCAAAGATATGCCAGCCATTGATAGCCTAAAAGCAAAAAATGAACTCTTAGCAAATGATAAAAGATATGCCTTTTTCAGCTTGAGGAAGGCTGCTGAAGAGCTAGGAGTGGATTTAGCAGAGCTTCCAAATGTTATAAAGGTAGTGTTGGAAAATTTGCTGAGAAAAGAGGATGGGAAAAATGTGACACTTGCGAGTATAAAAAGCTTGCTTAAGTATTGCGATAATACGGGGAAGCAGGATGAGATTTTATATCACCCCTCTAGAGTGTTGATGCAGGATTTCACAGGAGTGCCTGCTGTGGTTGATTTGGCTGCAATGAGGGATGCCATGAATGATAGGGGGCTTGACCCTAAAAAGATTAATCCTCAAATTCAGGTTGATTTGGTAATTGATCATTCAGTTCAGGTTGATAAATTTGGTTCATCAAAATCATACGAAGAAAACATAGAGAGGGAATTTCAAAGGAATAATGAGCGTTATCAGTTTTTAAAATGGGGACAGGAGTCATTTGAAAATTTCAGAGTGATTCCGCCTGGGAAAGGAATTTGTCACCAAGTGAATTTGGAATATTTAGCAAGCGTCGTTTCCGATGTAAAAGTGGATGGTGAGGATGTTGCGCTTTTTGACACTCTGGTTGGAACAGACAGCCACACCACCATGATCAACGGATTGTCCGTTCTTGGCTGGGGAGTTGGTGGAATAGAGGCAGAAGCTGCAATGCTCGGGCAGCCAATATCATTGCTTGTTCCAAAGGTTGTAGGTTTCAAATTGACAGGTGAGTTGAGCGCAGGGATTACTGCGACAGATTTAGTTCTAACAATCACAGAAATTCTCAGAAAGAAAAATGTTGTTGGCAAATTTGTGGAGTTCTATGGTCCGGCGCTTAAGCACCTCTCGTTATTTGAAAGAGCTACAATTGCCAACATGGCACCAGAATACGGAGCAACATGCGGATATTTCCCAATAGATGCAGAGGTTATAAAGTACCTAGAGTTAACTGGCAGGAGCAAGTCACAAGTTGCACTTGTTGAGGCATACGCCAAAGAGCAATGCGTCTGGCAGGAATATACGGATGATGATAAGGTGAAATTTAACGAGCAATTTGAGCTTGATATCAGCGAGATTCAGCCATGTATTGCGGGGCCAAAAAGACCTCAGGACAGGATATTGCTTTCGGCATTGAAATCTATAGGCGAAGATAAATCTGAGGATGGAAAGCTAAAGGATGGCGACATAGTGATTTCCGCAATAACCAGTTGCACCAACACGTCCAATCCATACGTGATGATTGGAGCAGGTTTGCTTGCAAAAAGGGCTTACGATCTTGGGTTAAAAACTAAAAAATGGGTTAAAACTTCACTAGCTCCTGGCTCACAAGTGGTAACGGAGTACTTGGAAAAATCTGGGTTGATTTATTATTTACAGCAATTAGGGTTTTACTTAGTGGGATATGGTTGCACAACTTGCATTGGAAATTCTGGCCCTCTTCCGGAGGAAATTGAAGAATCTATTAAGGCGGATAATTTATCTGTTTCTGCAATTTTATCAGGAAATAGAAATTTTGAAGGGAGGATTCACCCGTTAATTAAGCAGAACTATTTGGCCTCTCCGATGCTTTGCGTTGCTTTTGCTTTAGTTGGAACAATCAATATTAATATACTGGAAGAAGCGATTGGCGTTAATAAAAAAGGTGAGGAGATATTCTTAAAAGATATTTGGCCAGATGATGATGAGATAAAAGCCATGGTGAACAACATCATAACCAAAGAAATGTTTATTGAAAAATACAGCAATGTTCTTGAAGGAGATGACGAATGGAAGAAAATTCACATCAATAAAACGATATGCTATTCCTGGCAAGACGAAAGTACATATATTAAAAACCCTCCGTTTTTTAATTCTGAAGTTGAAAACTCCTCAATTAAAAATATAAAAGATGCACGGATACTTGCAATTTTTGGAGATAGCGTCACAACTGATCACATAAGCCCTGCAGGAAATATATCTAAAAACCACACAGCTGGTGAGTATTTGCTCCAAAAAGGAGTGAAACAACAGGATTTCAATACATTTGGCTCAAGGAGAGGGAATGATGAGGTGATGGTTAGAGGTACATTCGCTAACATTAGAATTAAAAATAAATTGGCAAATGGGAAAGAAGGAGGATTCACTCAATATTTTGACAAAGAAGGAGCAGGCACTCCTATGACAATTTACGATGCATCAAGTAAATATATTGCGGAAAACACATCACTTGTCGTTTTTGCTGGAAAGGAATATGGAACAGGATCATCAAGAGATTGGGCCGCAAAGGGCACAAAGTTACTTGGGATCAAAGCTGTGGTGGCAGAGAGTTTTGAAAGAATTCATCGCTCCAATTTAATCGGAATGGGTGTTTTGCCGCTCCAATTTATTGATAGCACTTTAGACGATTTATCGTTAAAAGGAGATGAAACTATATCGTTAATTGACTACAATAAAGTAAAACCAAAAGGTTTGATAGAATGCCAAATTAAGAAAAATGATAAAATAATTAAGAGCTTTAAATTACTTTCTCGTATTGATACTGAAATAGAACTGGATTATTTTTTAAATAATGGTATTCTCAATCTTGTTTTGAAACAACTTTAATTTCTATGGTTAAGACTGGGTGGTGGGATTTCAGGATTAGATGGATAACTTAAAAAATAATATAACTAATTTAAAAATTGGTGAAATAGCTAAGAGGTTTGGGAATTTATCATCGCAAAAAGATATAATATTTGCGATCGGAATTCTATCAATCATTAGTTTTTTGATTTTCCCAATTTCACCCGGACTATTGGATTACTTACTAGGTCTATCAATAGCCTTCTCTGCACTGATTTTAATGACGGTATTGTTTATTGATAAACCCCTTGATTTCAACGCCTTTCCAAGCATTTTACTAATCGCCACGATGTTTAGGTTGGCACTTAATATCTCAACTACTAGATTGATTTTAGCCGATGGTCATTTAGGACCTTCTGCAGCAGGACACGTGGTTGAAGCATTTGGATTTTTTGTCATGCAGGGCTCCGTTGTGATAGGCGCAATAGTTTTTGGAATATTAACCATTATCAATTTTGTTGTTATCACAAAAGGCTCTGGACGAATTGCTGAAGTAGCAGCAAGATTTAGCCTAGATGCCATGCCAGGAAAACAAATGTCTATAGATGCAGATTTATCATCTGGCATTATAAATGACGAACAAGCGCGAAAAAGAAGAAAAAATTTAGAAGATGAAACCACCTTTTTTGGCTCTATGGACGGAGCTAATAAATTTGTACGTGGTGACGCAATTGCAGGTCTATTAATAACTTTCATCAACTTCATAGCAGGAATTATCATCGGAGTTGTACAAAATGGAATGAGCTTTGATGAAGCTATGCAAACATACACGTTGCTTACGATTGGAGACGGGTTGGTTGCGCAAATCCCAGCTTTAATCGTATCAATCAGCGCAGGTTTGTTGGTAACAAAATCCGGTATACATGGTTCTGCAGATAAAGCAATTCTACAACAACTAAGCAACCATCCTCAAGCTTTGTTTGCATGTAGCGGGTTGTTAATCTTGATGAGCATAATGCCTGGCATTCCGTTTATACCATTCTTCATTATCTCTTTATTATCCGGAACACTTGCATTTTTTCTAAATAAACACAAAAACGAAGCTGAAAAATTAGAACAGCAACTAAAGCATGATCCGGTAAAAAAGGAGCTAACTCAAGAAGAGATGATTATACAGTCACTTCACATTGATTATGTAAAAATTGAATTAGGTTATGAATTGCTACAAATGGTAGATAATAGCCAAGAATACAAACTAACTGACCAAATAAAATCACTAAGAAAACAAATTGCCCAAGACTTAGGCTTCATCCTACCATCCGTAAGAATACAAGACAATGTACAGCTTGAATCTAAAGTTTATGTAATAAAAATTAAAGACATTGAGTGTGGCAGAGGTACATTAAAACCATTAAGTCTATTAGTAATTAATCCATCAGGTGGAGCGATTGAAATTAATGGAGAAGAAACAATTGAGCCAGCATTTAATCTCCCTGCAAAATGGGTTGATAGAAGCGCCAAAGAAGAGGCGATCTTCAAAGAATACACTGTAATTGAACCCATAACTGTTATCTCAACTCATTTAACAGAAATAGTTAAGGAGAACATTACAGAATTATTGACTTATAGTGAAACTAAAAAATTATTATCTAACTTAGATGGTGATCATAAAAAGCTTGCTGAAGAAGTTGTACCAGGTCAAATTACTGTTGTTACGTTTCAAAGAATATTGCAAAGTCTGTTAAGTGAATCGGTCACTGTAAAAGATCTGCCATCAATACTAGAAGCAATCTCTGAAATTGCAAATAGCACCACAAATGTAGCAAGAATGGTTGAACATATTAGGACACGACTTAGTAAACAAATATGTCATAGCTTTTTAAATGACGAAGGGATTATACCAATAGTAATTTTATCATCACATTGGGAGCAA
>CAJQNX010000086.1 GCA_905479795.1 uncultured Candidatus Midichloriaceae bacterium
TTTACTTTTCCGCCATTCAACAATATCATTGCGTATTTTCTCAAGTGTAATTTTTTGCATAGTAACTTGCCTTTTTTATTTAAGGTCAAATTTACCATTTATCCACATGATCTGTCACGCAGGCTTACCGGAAGGACACGATGAATTATCTCTCTCTTAAATCAATTTTAGTTGACGCATGAGGGTGACTTCATATTCAAACGAGGAAAAAAATATGGAAATTTAGAAAATTTATTAAACATAGAAAAAAAATTTTTCATATTTATTCAACAATTAGTTGCTTAATTGCCCATGTTGATGAATGTGAGACACCTCAATATACAGATCCTTATCATAAAATTCGATATTGCCAAATGTTTTTGTAAATTTATAGCCTGCCGATATTACTTCAATTTTAGAAGGCTCTCTTCAACATATCAAAAAACTCTCTTTATTGCTGATCTAATCTTAAGATTAATATCATAGTTTTCTGATCTTGAAACTAACGTTGCTACGACCTTTGTACCATGTAAAAAACTGCACCATTGAATCTACTTGATCGTCATTATTAGATTCTGGAAATGCAAAAAGTTCTGCTTCAAAATCAGCTAACCAAGGTAGATCTTTAGGAAGGTATAATTTACCTGCTTCTATGATGTTTAACGTTAACATGAACCGAACTAATTTTGATTTTTTTGGTAAAAATTTAATGATTGGCATCTTGGAAATAGAATTGATATCTTGAATTATTTGCTGTCCACTAGCCTTGTCCTCAATGATAACGCCATTTGGTTTATACTCATTATATTTTTCTACAATCATCTGCTTTAAATCAGGGTAGCTCAACTTCTTTTTAAATACATCCATGAGGTAGTAAGCATTGTTGGTTAGGCCCCAAGAAGTACAAACGCTATAATCATTTGCAATACCAATCTTAATTGCAGTATCCCAGCTTTGATATACACAATTAAAATTCGGAACGTTGGAATATCTTTGAATCCATACCTTATCAATAAGTTTACTTTGCATGCTAATTGGATTTTGTTGATATTGTGCTGAAAAAGCATGAACGCCCAATTCTTTTTTTAGAATACACACTTCTTTTAATCCCTCTCTTTTTTCACAAAGCAATTCATCTTTACATCTAGAATAGCTAAATTTTTTAAATGAAATATCTTCTTTGTCTTCAGATATGACTGGTATTTTTAAATATTCCCAATTTTTATTTTTAAGCAGGCATCCCGAAAGATCGTTGCTATTTAAGCGCTGCATTACTACAACAACAACTCCATTTTTTTTGTCATTTAAACGAGTTAAAAATGTACTAGCGAACCATTCGTTCACTCTGGCAAGTTTTTTCTCGCTAAACGCTTGTGAGGGTGTTAGAGGATCATCAACAATTAGGAAATCACCTCCTTCCCCTGTGATATTACTCCCAATTGAACAAGCAATCCTAAAGCCATGATCTGTGGTACAAAATTTTTCTTTTGTATTTTGTTTATTGGAGATAGTAGTATCAAAAATATTTTTGTACCAATTTGCATTCACTAGGGCTTTACAATCCAGTGATAATTTTTTAGCTAGTTGCATGCTATGACTAGCTACAATAATTTTTCTAGCTGAATCTTGTGCAAGTAACCAAGCAGACCATGCAACACTTATACAAAATGATTTTAAATATCTTGGAGGAATATTGATGATAAGTCTTTTTATCTCTCTATTTTCCAATGCCTTTAAATATTCACAAATCAAGTCTATATGCCAATTATTTATAAAAGGTGTGTTTGGATGTAAAGTATAAAAAGATTTTTGTAAAAAAACTTTAAAATTTGTTTTAATGATTTTATTTAAAATATTCTGTATCCTTGATTCTGAAAAATAAGACATTTAATAATTAACTAACAAAAATAATAATTTAAACTGAAAAATTGATTCAAGGAAGGCCACGTATGAATAGCATTGAAAAAATAAATTTATTAAAAAACTCCCTTAAAATTCGTAATATAGATGGATATCTTGTACCAAGCTATGATGAATTTCAAAATGAATTCACCCCAGAATGCCTTCAAAGACTCAAATGGTTAACAAATTTTAGTGGTTCAAACGGTCTAGCCCTAATAACAAAAGATAAATATTATCTCTTAACAGATAGTAGGTATATAATTCAGGCTAAAAACCAATTACCTGATGATTGCACAATACTTAACATGCAAAATTCTGAGGAGATTTTTACCAAGATATTTGGTGAAATCAGCTCCAAATTTTCTATAGGATATGACCCATTTATTTTTACTAAAAGGGGGTTAGAGTATTTTTTAAAATACTATACCAAAGGTAATAAATATATCGAACTTTTGCCTTTAGAAAACAATTTAATAGATGAACTTTGGGATAGAGATAAAGATTTTAATACCAAAGCTCCACTTATTCTTGATGTAAAATACACATCAGAAACAGAAAATCAAAAAATAAATAATTTAATTAGCAAATTAAAAGCAGAATATCTTTTAATCACATCTCCTGAAAGCATATGTTGGCTTTTGAATATCAGAGGAAGTGATTTGAAATATACCCCTTTAATTATGGCCTATTGTTTAATTAGCAATCAAGGAGATATAGAGATTTTTAGTAATTTAAAAAAAATCAAAAGCGGCTATAATAACATTAAGCTATTTCCTTTTGAAAATATAAAGGCTAGGCTTATTGAGCTAGATAAACAGAACAAAACCATTCAATTTGACTACTCTCAAGCTCCAATTTGGTTTATTGATAATTTTCAAAAAAAGAATCTTATTATTGATATAAACCCGTGTGTATTACCAAAATCAATTAAAAATGAAGTTGAGGTAGCTGGCATAAAATACGCAACTATTCAAGATGGAATTGCTCTAACAAAATTATTTAATTGGCTTGAAAATAAAGTCAATACCAGCAAAGAAATAACAGAAATTGATGTTGATGAAAAATTGTCATATTTTAAAAAGCAAACACCTCTGTTTAAAAGTAAAAGTTTCGAAACCATTTCTTCCTTTGGCAAAAACAGCGCCATAATACACTATAATCCTTATGACGGAAATAATTCAAAGATTGCGCAGGATGATTTCTTTTTATTGGATTGTGGTAGTCAATATGAATTTGGCACAACAGACGTAACGAGAACATTTTTCTTTGGTCACCCATCAGAGGAACAAAAATTACATTATACCTTAGTATTAAAAGGAGTAATCAATCTTAGCTCTCTTATTTTCCCTAAAAAAACTTCTGGTTCGCAAATAGACGTACTAGCGCGGCAATTTTTATGGAAATTTTTCCTGGATTATCCTCATGGTACTGGTCATGGAGTAGGACATTATTTATCCGTTCATGAGGGGCCGCAAGGTATTAGTAAATTTAATCACCACGAATTGCAAAATAATATGATTGTCACCATAGAACCAGGGTATTATATTCCTGAAAAATATGGAATAAGAATTGAAAATATAGTAGTTGTAAAAACAGTTGATGGTAACAAAGATTTTTTGCAATTTGAAACCCTTACTTTAGCTCCTATTGCATACAATCTAATTGATGTAAATTTATTGACAGCTAATGAAAAAAAATGGCTTTTATCCTATCATAAAAAAATAAGCAACACTTTGTACCCTTTTTTAGATAATATAGACAAAGAGTATTTAGAAAAATACTTGCAATTTTATAGCAATTTAGCTTAGAATGCACTTGTATATAAATTATTGTTCACTATATAAGTAATAGCAAATAGGTAACCATTATGACTATGACTGAATTCAATCTACCTTCAACGTCTGCGGAACTGAGCGTTTCATCTTATATGCAGCAGGTTAAAAAATTTCCTGTACTCTCACAAGAGGAAGAAAGCAGCCTTGTAAATTCGTGGCTAGAAAGCAATGATTTAGAAGCAGCGCATAAATTGGTAACTTCTCACCTAAGGCTTGTAGTTAAAATGGCTTTAAAATTCCGTAATTATGGATTACCGTTAATGGATATAATATCTGAAGGGAATATCGGATTAATGAAAGCAGTGAAGAAATTTAAACCAGAAAAGGGAAATAGACTTTCCACGTATGCAATGTGGTGGATTAAAGCTAGTATACAAGACTATATAGTTAAATCTTGGTCTATGGTTAAAATTGGTTCAGGTGTTTTACAAAAAAAACTCTTTTCTAGCGTTGCAAATTTTAAGAGAAAATATGGTTGTCAGGATACTGAAGTTGAAAAAGTAGACAGTATATTAGAAAATAGCTACCAAGCAGTTTCACTGAATGAAAAATTAGGTAAAGAAGAGGGTGCTGAATTTATTGATACAATATCAGATTGCACCCAGACTCATGAAGAAAATATTTCTGACAAACAAACTAAAAACTTTAGAGTCAATATTTTAAAAAATGCAATTAGCACTTTAAATGATAGAGAGCAAGATATCATAAAACAAAGAAAATTATCTGAAAATCCCGTTACACTAGACATGCTAAGCAAAAAATACAATGTATCTAGTGAACGTATTAGGCAAATTGAAGAATCTGCGCTAAAGAAAATCAAAATCTTTGCCAACCAAACTTAGGTATTATCTGATTCTTGATAAATTAATTTATGAAGTTTTTTACATCAGAATCTGTTTCTGAAGGACATCCAGATAAAATAGCCGATCAAATATCTGATGCGATTTTAGATGAAATACTGGACAAAGATAAAAATTGTGCAGTTGCATGCGAGACAATGGTCAAAAATTCACTTGTTATTGTTTCGGGAGAAATTAATACAAATGCATGGGTCGATCTAGAAAAAACAATTCATACTGTGATTAAAAATATTAAATATGACAATACCTCAAAAAGTATAGATTTTGATAACATCAGCATCATTAACTTAATTTCAAAACAATCAAAAGAAATTCATAATAGCGTTTTTGACAGATCTAATGAGTGCATTGGAGCTGGTGATCAAGGCATAATGTTTGGGTATGCTTGTAATGAAACTGACACATACATGCCTGCACCAATATATTTTGCTAATAATTTATTAATTGAATTATCAAAAAAACGTAAATCTAATGAAATAGCTTGGCTTGCTCCTGATGCAAAAAGCCAAGTAACAGTTCAATATGAAGGTAACAATGTATCGAGAATAGATAGCGTATTAGTATCGACGCAACATAAGGAAAATATTTCACAAAACCAAATAAGAGATACCATTGTAAATGATGTTATCAAAAAAGTTTTACCAGTAAAATATCTTGATGAAAAAACAAAATATATTATCAACCCAAGTGGAAGTTTTATTATTGGTGGACCCTATGCAGATTGTGGCTTAACCGGAAGAAAAATAATCGTTGATACATATGGTGGCTACGCAAGACATGGAGGAGGTGCGTTTTCCGGAAAAGACCCCAGCAAAGTTGATAGATCAGCAAGCTATATGGCACGATATATAGCAAAAAATATAGTAGCTGCAAAGCTTGCAAATCAATGTGAAATACAATTATCTTATGGTATTGGAATCTCAGAACCATTATCAATTTATATCAATACATTTGGCACTAGCAAACGTTCTGATTCTTCGTTAATAAAGATGATCAAGGATAATTTTAACTTAACGCCAAAAGGAATTATAGACACCCTAGATTTAAAAAATGTCAAATATATAGATACCGCAGCATACGGACACTTTGGCAGAAAAGATAAGAAATTTTCTTGGGAAAAATTAGATATGGTCAGTAAACTGTGTCCTTCCGGTAAGCCTGTGTGACATAAAATATAAATTATTTCCATAATATAAAAAAATATAATAAGGTTAATCAATTAAGAATAAAATCGTTAACTGGTCAAAGGTGCAAAAAGAAGAGGAGAAGCCGAAAGTAAA
>CAJQNX010000087.1 GCA_905479795.1 uncultured Candidatus Midichloriaceae bacterium
AGAAAAATGTGAATTACTACCGCCTCAAGGCGGTAGTAACCCCTCGACAAATAAATTATTATATACCCTTTGTTTTCTGAATTTATGACAACTTCAATCAGCGAATGCTATTGAATTGATATAGTTAAACGCCATCACATATTTTTTATTGATTTTACAGCTTTAGTCCATTTTTTATCAGGATTGCCTCCATGAAGTTTTTGTACTTTTTGCTCTGCCCATTTATGATTTATATTTTGGATTTGCTTTATATAACTTTTGGTAAGATTAACTATATTAACATCCAACTTATCTTGCATTAATTTACATAAGGTTTGTTCTGCCCATTTTGCAGAATTTCTTAATGCTTTATTTATATCTTCTATATTGTATTTATATTGACTCTGATAACCAGATACCTCTTTAGCTTCAGCAAATAATTGAAAAAATCTAGCAAATAATTCAGAATTTTGCTGGCCAATACTATATCGTGCTACCTGTTTTATTAATATTTCATTGATAGCATTTTTCACAGTTATACTACTGTTATCGTTTTGAAAATCACAATGAAGAAATTCAACAAAATGGCTTAAGTCTAAATTTAGTTCTTGCTCAACCATGTGTGCAATTTCATGAATTATAACATTGTACCCTACCTTTTTTATTGTTATTACGTAATGTTTGTTTCCTCTAAAATGATTTAATACAGAGTCTATAAATGGCGCATTAATTGTTTTGCAATTACCCTCATCTAAATCAAATTGTTGTTTTTCCTTAATATTGAATGCTAGACTGTTTTGTGAAGCTTTTGTTGCTACTAAATCAAGTAAATCTTTAAATATAGCATATTGATAAAGATGTTGGATATGCTGTATAAACCTACTTTTCATATTTTCATTGTCTGCAATAGTATGCTCCTGAATTATATCAATAACATTCAATTTTATTATCTGCATTATTTTCTAGTATACAAATTTCTATAAATATTTAATAAAGAGGCAAAAAATCCAAAAACACTAAATAGCATAACAAATATAGGCAGCGTTTTAAAAAATTTATCAATTAAATATCCAATCGTAGCACCCACTATAATGCCAGCAAATAATTCAGTGATAATCATCACTGGCATATTGAATTTTTTATTTTTTATATTATACCCTTTATTGATATTAAGTTTTTTTTCTAAATTTAATAATTTTGATCTAATTTCTTCTTTTTTCATTCACTTATTATCAGTATATTTAGAAAAACTAATTATAAACTCAGTATATATACCAAATTTAGAAACACATTCAATCTTACCATCCATCCTTTCCATCGCCTTTTTACAGAAATGCAATCCAATACCAAACCTTCCTTTAGAAAAATCTGTATTAAAAATTTTTGGCAATTCATCCTCTTTAATTCCTTCACCATCATCTTTATAGTGCAATTTATCTTTTTCAACCCAGATATATACTTTTGCATTATTTCCAGCATGAGAAAGTGTGTTTTTTATGAGATTAAATACTATATGCTTAAATAAATGACGTGATCCCTTAAATTTAAAATCATTACTTTTATCAACATGAATTCTCAATCTTTGCTCTTCGCTTAAATAAAATTCCTCAAGCGCTATTTCCACACATTTAACAACGGAATATTTTTTTACATCTGAATACTCTGTATCTACGTTTTTTGATGCAGTGAGTATTATTTCAACACTTCGCATACAATAATTTGTTAATTTTATTAACTCTTTTACTCCATCCTCTAAATCAGATTTGTCATCACTAGTTATTTTTTCTAAAAGTAGCTCTGATTTTACCTTTACAATTGATATTGGGCTAAAAACTTCATGAGCTATAGCGTTTGCAAAAGCTTTAGAAATTTCTATTTGATTTGATGTATATGTAATTTTATAAGCAGCAAGCAACACCAAACTAATACTAAATACACCGTTATTAAAAATAGTATAGTGCTCTATATACTCCAGCATAACACTCTCGGTATTAACGCCATAAATGTTAGATACAAATAAATATGCTAAATATGCTAAAATTCCAGCAACTGCAGACAATGCAATAAAAAATATGTTACTCAAATAAACATAAAGTATACCAAATGATAAAATTAATCTTATAATCCATTGGTCTCCAAAGTTACTTAAAAAAAGTGTATACCATGAAAAAAATGGTATGCAAAATAATAAAATAATGATTTGGAGAGCTTTAAGATATTTTATTCTTTTTAAAATTAATCTATAAACTAAATAAAACACACTTAATACTATTGCTATTAAGTCTATTACAATAATAGAATTAACAAGAAAATTATCCCCTTCTAGCTCCAAAATTGTTAATGGTACATTAATAAACAATATTAAAATACACAGTATAAAATATAGCTTTTCATTTTCCTCAATCCTTAAAGATATACCATCGAAAGAAGATCTAATTTTTTTTAAAATCCCCATTAAAATAAATTATTTTTTACAAAATAGTACTGTAGCATACTTATTAAGCTTGTATAATAAAATAAACTATATACTTTATTTAAACAATTATTAATGCTTTAGGGTATATATTTCGTAATAGTGGCGATTTATTTTTATTTAACTATAAAATATGGATAAACTAATTATACAACAGCTAATCAATAAGCTGGAGTCAGAATTCAATCAATTAGATGATTTTTTACTTAAATGCTCAAAAAGTGAAAAAACAAACCTCTTAAATCAAATTGCTTATCATATTATCTCATCTGGTGGAAAAAGAATTAGACCATTATTAACTATTGCTACTTGCAAATTATTTGATCCAAGCGAAAAAACTTTAAATGCATGTATCAACCTTGCTTCTTCAATAGAATTCATCCATACAGCAACATTACTTCACGATGACGTTGTAGATAGTAGCAATACCAGAAGAAATAACCCTACTGCTAATTATATCTGGGGAAATAAATCAAGCATTTTAGTTGGTGACTTTTTATTTAGTCAATCTTTCAAACAAATGATTAAAACCGAAAATTTTAAAGTTTTAGAAATATTAGCAAATATTTCTGCAAAAATTGCTGAGGCAGAAGTGTGGCAATTAGAACTTATTGGAAATTTAAATATTACATTTGATGAATATATAAGCTTAATTACAGCAAAAACCGCTAATCTTTTTTCTGCTGCATGTCTTTGTTCTTCAATACTTTCAAATGCCAATGATGAACAACAAAATGCACTAAATAATTTTGGATTAAACCTCGGAATATTATTTCAAATCGATGATGATATTAGAGATTATTTTTGTAAGTCAGAAGAATTAGGCAAAGCTCCTGGGAGTGATTTTTTTGAAAATAAAATAACATTACCAATTATTCTTATATTAAGCTTTGCTGATACTAAAGATTTAAAGGATATAAGAAATATTTTAACTCAAGATAACAAGACTAATCAGCACTTTACTCAATTAATGGAATTTTTTGACAAGTATCAAATAAAGCATCAGTGCTATAAAATCCTAGGTAATTTTATACAAAAAGGCATTGAAGATTTTGATTGTATACAAGAATCAAAGTTTAAAAATTATTTTATTAGTTTAATAAATAGCTATGAAAATCTAAAATAAAATCACCCCTATATTAAATCACCCCTACAATTTCATTTATATCCCTTTCAGAGTATAATACTTCATAAACATATTGACATATTGGCATCATAACACCCCATGATTTTGAAATATTGTATATTGATTTTGCTGTATAATAACCCTCTACAACAACCTCATTTAAATTTAACTTCTGTTTATTTGTTGCAAGATTAAAGCCAAAGTTTGTATTTCTTGACGTCAAACTATAGGAAGTCAACAACAAGTCACCCAAACCAGCCAACGAGTAAATTGTTGACCTACTTCCTCCTAATGATTTAACTAATCTCTCTAGTTCATTAAGAGAAAATACAAATAAGGCTGAAACAAAATTTTCTCCTAAATCAAGCCCTTTTGCTATCCCAAGTGCGATTGCTATAACATTTTTGACTGCACCACATATTTCAACTCCCACTATATCTGTTGAAATTTCCGTCTTAAAGTAAGGCGTGTCAAATATAGATTGCAAATTTTGTAATAAATTTTTATTTTTTGAAGCAATTAATGTTTTGGCAAATTTTTGATAGGCTATTTCCTTGGCGAAATTAGGACCAGAAAGTACAGCAATATTTGCATCTGGAAAATATTCTTCACATATTTGCGATGGAAATCTCAATTTTTTATTTTCAATGCCTTTAGAGCAAATTACAAAATTTTCTAATTTAGTTACTGTGTTAATATTTTTAAAAAACTGTTCTAAAGATTTCACAGGAATTGCAATAATACCAGTATTTATATTTTTAATGCTTTCTAAATGCTCCACAGCTATAATATTTTTTGATAGACTGATATTACCCAATTTTGCGTAACTGATATGCTTTTGATTAATTTCTTTGACGAGCTCAGAGTCTCTTAGATATAGAAATACTTGTTCGACATTTTGAGAAATAGTATTTGCTAAAGCTGTTCCCCAAGCTCCTCCGCCAAATACAATAATGTTTTTTAAATTTTTATTCATCGAAAGAAAAATCCTCAATTACAATATCTATTTTATCTTCATTAAAGAAATTAGGTTGCAAATACCCAACTAAATTAATTTTTTCACCTATGCTCTTAAGCAAATCTTTACCATATTTACTACTAGTGCCATTAAACAATACACACTTGATACTTTTTGACGAACTATCGTGCACACCATCTTTAATAATAAGAGTTATATGATTAACAGCCATTGTCCAAACTTTACATATTATTGCATCAGAAATCATAAATCTTGGCTTTTCATTTCCTTGACCAAATGGTTCTGCTATTTTTAAATCATTAAACAAGTCACTATTTACACTACCTACAGAAATTAAGGCATCTATTTTCAAAATTTTAGCTTGTTTGTAAATTTTTTCGTGATTATCATTTTTTAATACTCTGGATAATAAAAATTCATGGAATTTTTCAATTTTCCCCTCTTCAATACTAAATCCTCCAGCCATTTCATGACCACCACCTTCAATTAAAATTCCCTCTTCCTTTGCTATTGTAATATTTTTACCTATATCAATTCCTTGAATAGATCTTGCCGAACCTTTTCCGATTCCATCATTTAATGATATAATTATAACTGGCTTTTGGTACTTTTCTTTTATTTTACTGGCTAAAATTCCTAAAACACCATAATGCCAATCCTCACCATATACCAATATAACGCTATTTTCTTCCAAATTATTTTGCTTTATATTATCTAGCGCCTCTTCTAAAATTATACTCTCAATACTTTTTCTTTGTTGATTATATTTTTCTAAGCTCACTGCAGAATCATAGGCTTCTTGATAAGAATCAGTTGATAATAAAACAGCGCCTAAATAGCCTTTGCCAACTCTCCCACCAGCATTGATTCTCGGTCCATATATATATCCTAAATGATAAGATTCAGACTTTTTATTTATATTGGCACAATCAGCCAACACCTTTAATCCTAAATTTTTTTTCTTATTTATTAATCTTAAACCGTGCTGTACAAAGGCTCTATTAATATCTATTAGTGGCATAACATCACACACTGTTCCAAGAGCAACAAGATCTAGATACTCCATTATATCAGGCTCTATTATATTTTCCTCTTGAAAATACCCCTTTTGCCTCAGCACACTCCTAATTGCAGTTATAACAAAAAAAACAACACCCACAGCTGCAATATTTTTGAATGGGAAATTCTCATCTAGCCTATTAGGATTAACAACTGCATGCGCTTCTGGCAATTTGTCTTGAGCTAAATGGTGATCAACAACAATAACATCCACCCCTCTATCCTGAGCATATTTAATTGGCTCAAATGCTACAGTACCACAATCAACCGTAATGATTAAATCATTCCCCTCATCAATAAGCTGTTTAAATGCTTCTTGATTTGGTCCGTATCCTTCTTTAAATCGACATGGTATATATACAGTCGCACCAAGACCAAGGACAGCAAAAAATCTTTTAAGCACAGCAGAAGAAGTTGCACCATCAACATCATAATCTGCATAAACCACTATTTTCCTTTTTTCTTGTATTGCTTTAGCAATTCTATTAGCCGCTTTATCCATATCTTTTAATAAAAAAGGATCTGGCATTAAATTTTTAATTTTAGGATGTAAAAAATTTTGTACAGACTCAATATCATTAATATTCCTATTTAGTAATATCCTAGCGACAACATCACTTATGCCAAATTTTTGTATAAACAATAGAACATCTTTTTCATTTTGCTCCTGTAACTTCCAATGCATATTTTTATATGAATTTTTCATATTATAATTTCTTTTATCACTATCCATATATTTTATGCATTTACAAAGTACTAATTTTCAATAAAAATAGCACATAAAAATATTTAACCAATAAAAAGAAAAGGGTATTGTTGAAATATAAAATCATCATTGAGTACGAAGGTACGAATTACCATGGTTGGCAAAATCAAAAAGATTTAAAAACTATTCAAGGGGAAATCGAAAATGCAATTTTTAAATTGACTAAGGAAAATATTAATGTCTATGGAGCCAGCAGAACTGATGCTGGAGTTCATGCATATGGTCAAGTTGCTCACTTCCAACTAGAAAAATATTATAAAATCTATGGAATACAAAATGCCATAAACTATTACCTTAGATCAGAAAAAATTTCTATTATCAACATTGAAAAAGTTGATCTAGATTTTCATTCAAGGTTTGCAAATAAAACTAAACAATATGTGTATAAAATTATAAACAGAAGATCTCCCCTGACTTTGCATAAATACCGTGCTTGGCACATTATGACTCCACTTGATATTACTAATATGACAGAAGCATCAAAATACTTAATTGGGACTTTTGATTTTACTAGCTTCAGAGCAGCAGGATGCCAATCTAATTCGCCTATAAAGACGATAAATTCAATAAAATTTGAGAAGAATAATGACACCATATCCATAGCATTTGATGCAAAATCTTTCCTATATAATCAAATAAGAATTATGGTGGGAACTCTAAAAGATTTTGGGACAAAAGAAATTTGCCCTTCTAGGATGTCAAAAATTATTGATGCAAAAGATCGCAGATTTGCCGGTGAAACCGCACCTAGCTGTGGCTTGTATTTAAATGAAATATTTTATTATTAGAATTTGGCACCGTCAAGTTAGTGATAGCACATGCATAAAGTATACTCTTACTCCAGGTGGATAGAGCCTGGTTACCATCTAAGACGCTTCTTCCCAGATAAATTTAACTTTTGATCAAAAACTTAACGACGCACTTAGATTTCCAATTTAAAAATTATAAATCAAGATGTTCATAATCTCCTTGTATTCCATGATGCTCAAGCATTCTATTATAAATACCATCAGTATCAACTACTATCTCACCACCAGTATAAATATCATTTCTTATGTTATTCATATATGTATCGAAGTCTATGGTGCCATTAAATAATTCCGCTGCTGGACCTAAATGTTTGTCTGAAAAGACCGGCTTTTCTATCCATTCTGCAGTCCAATAATTTTCTTCATATTCTCCTGAAGCATACTCAATCTTGCCAGTTAATTTGCAATTATCTAAATTCACCTTATCTTGAGAGGGTAGTTTAATTAATTTTGCTGTTATTTCAGAATCTTTACACTCAAATTGTTCACATTTAGCAAAGTCAGCAATTTTTCCGATATTCATAACACTTCCATTAAAGTAACATAATGCCATAAATGACCTCCATATTTATTTTGTTTATAAGGTCATTATATCACTGAAGTGTTACAATTAGGTTAAGGCTATGTTAAATTTACGTTAAATTTGCAACTTTAATATATTAGGATGAGAAATCAATCTCTCTCATCCTAATTAGTGCCTGGATAAAAACCCCCTCTTTTTAGAAATTTAAAATTTTCTATCGCAAAAAATTTGACTAAAAAATTTAAAATTCAGCAAATTCAAAATTTTTATCAAAATTATCAGGAAAATTAGAATTTAAAGCAATAGAAAC
>CAJQNX010000088.1 GCA_905479795.1 uncultured Candidatus Midichloriaceae bacterium
GCAATTTTAATATTGCAATTAGACTTCAAAACTTTTATGAAGTATCAATTCTCTGAGTTATATGCTAAAAATTTTAAAATAATTTTTCTCATTCCCCTAGCCTAACTTTCAACAATTAATATTAATTCACCACTCTCCTAACTTAAAAACAAGAAATATAAAAAAAGAAAATATAGCACCCTTATTCAATTTTATTTTGATAAATATAAAAAAACAAGTATAGTCTAATCCTCTAATTGAGATTGCTGTTCAATCAAGCTTTTTTAAATTTTTAGTATTGGAGGTTATTTAAGAATTGAAAAACAATTATCCGATTTTAAATCTCAAAAACATTTGCAAAAGCTATCAAGGACAAGAGATAATCAAAAATGTTAGCTTCTCTGTAAATGATGGAGAATTTGTAGCCATACTTGGACCATCAGGATGCGGCAAAACAACACTTTTAAGGTTGATTGGAGGCTTTGAAATACCTGATTATGGAAGCATTTCAATAAACAAATTAGAAGTTAACAACATTTCGCCAACTAATAGAAAAGTAAATACAGTTTTTCAAAGCTACGCATTATTTCCTCATATGAATGTATTTGATAATATTGCATTCGGATTAATAGTTGAAGGCAAATCCAAGGATTATATTAAAAAGGAAGTTTATAAAATTGCAGAAAAAGTTGGACTAGATAAATTATTACTAAGAACTCCTGATCAATTATCTGGTGGACAAAAGCAAAGAGTTGCGATTGCAAGAGCAATAATTAAGAAACCACATATACTATTGCTTGATGAACCCTTGAGTGCACTTGATAAAAAATTACGCCAAAAGATGCAAGTTGAACTGAAGAAATTGCAAAAAAACTTGGGCATAACCTTCATATTTATAACTCACGATCAAGAAGAAGCACTATCTGTAGCAGACAAAGTTATAGTAATGAGCGAGGGGAAAATTGAACAAATCGGCACTCCAAGAGATGTATACGAAACACCAAGCAATTTATTTGTCGCTGAATTTGTTGGTGAGATAAATGTTTTTGACGCAGAGGTTATTAAAATTTCTAACAATAAAATCACTCTTCATGTAGAAAATGAAATTACTTATACAACAGGAAACAATGACAATTTCAAAGTAGGTGATAATGTAAAATTATTATTTAGACCTGAGGATTTAAGAACTGAGACTATAAAAGATTCTAAAACCCTAAAAAACGTATTTATTGGAAAAATTGAAGATACTACTTATAAAGGTGCAACGCTTGAATCATCAATTATTCTTAAGAGTGGAAAAAGAATAAAAGCCAGTGAATTTTTTGATGAAGATGATGAAGATTTTGATTATAAAATCGGAGAAAACATCACTATCAATTGGATTGATGGTTGGGAGGTAATTTTGAAAGATGAAAAACAATAATCTTTTCAGAAGAGCAGTCATTGTAAATACCATATTATGGCTTTTTATTACTGCAATAGCTCCAAATATTCTAATAATTTTAATTAGCTTTACAAAAAGAGACACAGAACAATTAATTAATCTTACCTTTACCCTAGAAAATTTTTCTCAAGCATTTTCACCACTTTTCTTAAAAGTCTATTTTAAGTCACTAAAAATTGGAACAATTACTGTGTTACTATGCTTAATACTCGGATATACCTATGCATTTTTTATGTACAGAGAGCCTAACAAATTTATCAAATATTTCTTGCTTATCGCAATCATAATTCCATTTTGGACTAGCTCATTAATCAGAACTTATTCAATAATTTTTATTTTAAAATTAAATGGTTTTTTAAATCAAATACTATTAGCCATTGGATTAATAAACTCACCATGCAATATGCTTTATAGCGAAGGTGCTGTGATATTTGGCTTTGTTTATACTTTAATACCATTTATGATTATACCTATCTTTTTATCTTTAAGAAAAATAGACTATTCGTTAATTGAATCAGCAAAAGATTTAGGAGCTTCTTCAACCAATATTTTTTTCAAAATTATACTCCCCTTAAGTAACAACGGAGTTATATCAGGTTGCTCAATGGTATTGCTTTCATCACTTGGAATGTTTTACTTGTCAGACCTATTAGGTGGCTCAAAAAACGTTATGATAGGTAATTTAATTAAGGATCAAATACTCCTAAACAGCAATTGGAATTTAGGTAGCGCCATTAGCATCATACTTTATTTGATAGTGATTTTTGGAATTATCTTTCAAAAAGAAAACTATAAGATTAATTTTTATACAAATAAGTAATGGCAAAAAAATTGAAACTAATATATCTGAGTGTCTTTCTTTTAATACTCTATTTCCCCATCACCATGCTAATGGCAAATTCATTTAACTATTCTGCACATTCCATTAGATGGGAGGGCTTTACATTTAAATGGTACATTAAACTTTTTGACAATTTTTCCTTAATAGAGGCTATGAAAAACTCTCTAATTTTAGGACTTTTATCAGCAACCTGCGCATCCATCATTGCAACAATTGCATCCTTCAGTTTTTATAAATATAGGTATTTCGGTCGTAAAATAATTTATTTTTTTATTCAAATAATGATTATGTTTCCAGATATTATTTTAGGAGTAAGTTTATTATTTTTATTTATTTTATTTAATTTTGAATTAGGTTTTTACACATTATTAATTTCTCATATAGTATTAGCTTTACCTTTTTCAATCATTACAATATTTTCTGGATTTAGAGGATTAAATAAAAATATCATTGAAGTAGGAAGAGACTTGGGAGCAAGTGATTATGATATTTTAAGAAAATTAATCATTCCTATAATATCACCAAATATCATGGCCTCCTTTCTAATAGCTTTTACATTATCATTAGATGATGTATTAGTTAGCTACTTTGTAAGTGGTCCACAATATGAAATTTTGCCGCTAACAATATTTTCCTTAGCTAGAACGGGAATTAAACCAGAAGTCAATGCAATATGCACCTTAATGTTGCTCATCTCCATTCTTCTGATACTTCTATCACAAATTTTATTGAAGAAAAAACATGCTTAAAATTGCCTTATTTATATTACTATTTTTCAATTTCAACTTAGTTTTTGCCAACAAGCTATATATATATGGATGGTTTAATAGCATTCCTGATCATGTGATAGAAAAATTCACAAAAGAAACTGGTATAAATATTATATTTTCTTCCTATGAAAATAATGAAATTATGTATGCAAAATTAAAATTACTTGGCAAGCAACCAAGCTATGACATTGTATTTCCTTCTACTTATTTTATTCAAAAAATGATCAAAAAAGACTTACTTGAGGAACTTGATAAAACTAAAATCCCAAACATCAAAAATATAAACAAAGATGCCCTAAATCTAAGCTTCGATCCTAATAATAAATTTAGCATACCATATACTATGTATTTTACAGGAATTATGTATAATAGTAAGTTTGTAAAAAATAAAATTGATAGCTGGGCAAATTTATTTGATCCTGAGTATAAAGGCAAAATTTTGTTATTAGATGATGTTAGAGAAGTTTTTCACATAGCACTAAGTTTATTAGGATATGACATTAATACTGTAAATGAAGAGGAAGTAAAAAATGCATATATTAAATTAAAATCCATTCTCCCCAACGTGAACCTTTTTTCAGCAGAATCTACAAAAAAATACTTCTTAAGCGGAGATGTACTAATCGGTATGAATTGGAACTCTGATTCATACGAAGCAATACTAGAAGATAAAAGTTTAAAATTTATATATCCAAAAGAAGGGGCTATTTTTTCAATGGATAATTTTGTTATTTTAAAAAATGCTAAAAACAAACAAAATGCTTATAAATTTATAAATTTTATTTATAGAGCAGATATTTCAAAAAAAATTATTGAGCACAATGGTTTAAGCATACCTAATTTAGCTGCTAAAGAGCTATTAAAACCTGAATTACAAAATAATAAGGTGATATTTCCTGATAGTAAAATTATCAACAATAGCACACTACATGATGATCTAGAAGGCAATATAGATATTTATACTAAATATTGGAACATGTTAAAAGTTGAAGATTAAAAAACATTGGTTATAATGCAGTTTAGAGTAACAATTAAAAAGTAATTTTATGGCTAAGAAAAATACAGTTTTAGTAAAACTAGTAAGCAGTGAAGGAAGCGGATATTTTTTCGTAAAAAAGAGGAATCCTAAACAACTTAAAGAAAAGTTAAGTTTTAGAAAATACGATCCTGTTTTAAGAAAGCACGTAATGTTCAATGAGAAAAAGCTAACTAGTTAATTATTTATAGTGTGTCTTTAATATCTTTAAAGAATATAACTAAGAGCTATTCTTTTGATAAAAACAATTATCAAATACTAAAAGATATTAATTTAGAGATACAGCAAGGGGAATTATTATCTATTGTTGGTCCATCTGGCTCTGGTAAAAGCACATTGTTGAAAATCATAGGGCTACTTGACACACCCAATAGCGGTTCAATTAAAATAAATGAACTGGACTGCAGCAAAATTAGTGAAAATAAACAAACCATTTTAAGAAGAGATTTTATTGGTTTTATATTTCAATCTTATAATTTATTGCCTGATTTTACAGCACTAGAAAACGTAGTTATACCTCAGAATATTATGGGAATTCCCATAAAAAAAGCAATATCTAGAGCTAATGAATTATTCAAGGAATTGAAGATAGATAATAAATGTCATAACTATCCAAATCAATTATCAGGCGGAGAACAACAAAGAGTCGCAATCGCAAGAAGCCTAGTTAATAAGCCAAAATTAATTTTGGCAGATGAACCAACTGGCAATTTAGATGCTGAAAATACAAATAACATAGCAAAAATATTGGAAAAAATATCAAAGGAGCATAGGATTACTACTATTGTCGTCACTCATGATATGAATATTGCAAAAAATGCTGACAAAATTTATTGCTTGAATGATGGAAAACTAGAGATTCAAAAATGAAATTATGGACATTACAGGGAGCGAAATTATTAGGGATAAAATAGATACGCAGGATTTAAATGAAGTAAATATTAGACCTGGAAAACTAGACGAATTTATTGGGCAGGGGAAAATAATTCAAAATCTCAAAGTATTTATAGGTGCTGCAAAATTTAGAGATGAATCCTTAGATCACGTATTATTTCATGGACCACCCGGTCTTGGAAAAACAACATTAGCTCAAATTATAGCTAAAGAAATAAATACCAATATCAAAATCACCTCAGGTCCTATGCTCAGCAAAACTAGAGACCTTGCAGCAGTCTTAACAAATCTTGAGGAAAATGACGTACTATTTATTGACGAAATTCACAGAATGACGCCATCTGTAGAGGAAGTTCTTTATCCAGCTATGGAGGATTTTTACATAGACTTAATAATTGGAGATGGACCAGCTGCACGAACTGTAAAAATCAATCTACCAAAATTTACTTTAGTAGGTGCAACAACGAGGCTGGGATT
The DNA here is from genome assembly GCA_905479795.1 of uncultured Candidatus Midichloriaceae bacterium. Lineage (GTDB taxonomy): Bacteria > Pseudomonadota > Alphaproteobacteria > Rickettsiales > Midichloriaceae > Aquirickettsia. Next base: position 5,442 of record CAJQNX010000088.1, read on the forward strand.
ATTAACCAACCCCTTAAGAGATAGATTTGGCATTACATTTAAACTAGATTTTTATAACACAAATGAGCTTGAGAATGTTATTAAAAGGGCTGCTATAATTTTTAACATCAAAATTTCTCAAGAGGCGGCAGAAAAAGTATCCAAATGTTCTAGAGGAACCCCTAGAATTGCAGTTAAATTATTAAAGAGAATGAGAGATTATGCAAATTATAATAAAAATGATTTGATAGATACTGATTTAGTTGAAACATCGTTACATCAATTGCACATTGATTCTATAGGATTAGACAATTTAGATTATAAATACATACAGTTCATAGTAGATAACTACAATGGTGGACCAGTGGGCATAGACACTATAGCGGCTGGATTATCAGAAGAAAAAGATACTGTTGAAGATACAATCGAGCCTTACTTACTTCAAATTGGTTTCATTAATAGGACACCAAGAGGTAGGGTAATAACCAATTTATGTGCAAAGCATATAGGTGCTAATATTGCTAATAGAGATTTAGAGTTAGTGTTATCATGATTGTTCATAACTGCAATATTAATTCTAATATCAATATTGATAACTTAATTTTGGCAATTGGAAATTTTGATGGTGTACATCTTGGGCACCAAAAAATAATAAATCAATGCATTGATTTAGCAAAAAAACATAATTTTACTCCTGCTATATTAACATTTGAACCCCACCCTAGCCAATTAACAAATACAGGTAAAAAGAAAAAACTTATATATAACAATGCTCAAAAAATCGCTATAATTAGGGATTTAAATATTGCTCACTTATTTATTTTTGAATTCAATAATCAAATTATGAATATGCCACATAATAAATTTGTTGAGGATATTTTAATTAAAATGTTTAAGGTTAAGGGCATCGTAACAGGCTATAACTTTTTCTTTGGTAAAAATAGATTGGGAGACACTAATTTTTTAGAGACTATCTCAAAACAGTCCAAATTTACATACGATGTCGTAGACAAATTTGATAAAGATTTTATCGAGGTATCTTCATCTAAAATAAGATATTTACTATCAAAAGGAATGGTTGAAACAGCCAGTAAAATTCTAGGTCAAAACTATTTTATAGCAGGAAGTATAATTTATGGCAAAAAATTAGCAAGAACTTTAGGTTTTAAAACTGCAAATATTAAATTAGATCAAAACCATATTTATCCATTAAATGGAGTATATTTGGTAAATGTTATTATAGAAGATAATCATCATATTAGTTATTTTGGTGTTGCAAATATTGGAATTAAACCAACAGTCTCAAATGATAAAACAATTACCTTAGAGGTTCATATATTTGAATTTGATGAAGATATTTATGAAAAAAATATCAGGGTAGAATTTATTAGCTTTTTACGACCAGAACGTAATTTAAAAGATCTTGAAAAACTTAAATGTCAGATTAAGAAAGATATCAGTGATGCCAAATATATTATAGAACAAAATGCCAGAACTTCCTGAAGTTGAGACCGTTGTACAAGGATTAAAAAAAATTCTTCCTCATAATAAAATTATAAAAGTAGTTAGAAGCAACTATAACCTCAGAATTCCATATCCTGAAAATTTTCCTAAGGAATTAACAGGCGCCTATATATTAGATGTAATTAGAGTAGCAAAATATATAGTCATAAATACGGATTTAGAAAAATCTATAGTTATTCATTTAGGAATGTCTGGTAGGCTATTATCACAAAGTATCACTAATCTAAATCCACAAAAACACGATCATGTAATTTTCCATCTCTCAAATAATACCTATCTAACGTACAATGATCCCAGAAGATTCGGTTTAGTTACCATAATTAAAACTACCGATATCAATAAACATAATTTATTTAAAAATTTAGGAGCTGAACCTCTTTCTGAGCAATTTAATATACAGTATCTAAAGGCTAAAATTCAAAATAAAAATACATCAGCAAAAGATTTTTTAATGAATTCACAAAACGTAGTTGGAATTGGAAATATTTATGCAAATGAAATTTTATATTTAGCAAAAATATCTCCTTTTAAAGTAGTTAAAAGCCTTACTTTAAATGAGGTAAAGATCATTATCACATGTACTAAACAAATTCTTAATAATGCAATTAATGCCGGAGGTTCAAGTTTAAGAGATTATATTGCCCCAAATGGTATATTGGGAAATTTTCAGAATTTTTTTAAAGTATATAGTAAAGAAAATAAAGAATGTTTTCACTGTAGTGAACTAATTGTGAAAAAAAATTATCACCAAAGAGCAACCTATTTTTGCCCAAATTGCCAACAAAATTAGCCTATTTTTATATTTTAATTTCTTGCAGAAAAAATAATTATAAATTCAAACGTCGCAAAAATCTTATCTTTCTCTGAATATTTTTTAAAATATAAATTCTCAACTTGTTTGAAATAATTTTTGCAATCCAAGTGATTGCTTTTATCTTTTAAAAAATTTCTTTGACCTAAGCTTTTTAAATCTCTCAGCATGCTTTTCAGACTATCATAATAAATTTTCACCTTTTCCATCGTAATTATTGGGTTACTATATTTCGATCTTTGAAGAAGTGACGAAACAATTTTTGGCTGGATCATTGGAATAATTCTTGGATAAACTTTACCATATAAATTTTCATCAGCTTCAATAAAACAACTCTTCAATTCCATTAGCGTCTCACCTCCAAATAATATCGCTAAAAATGATCCTTCATGATTTAAAAAATTTTTATATTGAATCAATGAACCAATAACATCATTGCTATAGTGAAGAGATAAAAAACTAACTATCAAATCATATTTTTGCAATAATTTTACTTCATCTTCATTCAAATCTTTAAGAGAAAGTTGCTCAACATTAACATTATTGCCATTCTGAATTTTCTTATTTATATCTAGTATATTTAAGGAATTGATTGAATAAAATAGTATATCTTTAACTTTTTCACACTCTAAAATTAAATCTAAGTTATCATTGAGCAGAAACTTTGACTCATTAAACAATAAACCTAGATTAGCTTGTTCTAACCTAGGTTTATTTTGCAACTTATTAAATTTTTTATCAAATATATTCTTAATAATTTTTATACTTTTTCGTTCTGCATTAACTATTTTTTGGACATGGTCCTGCACCACCTTTGCCGGAAGCTATAAATTCAACAACTGAATTTGCTCCAAATAGAACTCCTAAACCAACAGAAACAGCAATAGCTACGCCCCAAGTTATTTTACCTAAAAACAAACCTATGGCAATAGAAATAATGACCAAAATTGAGATTGTCTTACCTACGTTGCCTTGAGCAATTTTAATCACATTACATAAAACATCTGCAATCTGTGAACCAGGATCAGTAGTATCCTTTGGATCATCAGCCATAGATATATTAGTATTAAAAAAAGTTATAGTTAAAAATAAGGATAAAAAAATAAACATTGATATATAGGCTCTTTTCATATTTACACCACTTTAAATTGTATAAATAAATACTAACATACTCATCAACAACTTCAAGAACTTTATTCTACTTTAAGGTGAGTTTGCGATTTTAACTTGTTGGAATGACCTAGATTTTTTCATATTATAAAAATACCCTATTGATTTACCAATTAACAATCCAGTTAATATAGAAAAACCCAAAACGTATAACTCTTCTAATAGTGAGTCATTTAATATTTTTTTATCAACTGTAATTATGTATTGAAAATAGTATTTACTAATAAACATACCTATAACATAAAAAAAGGTGATTTTAGAATACGGAATTTTTAGCTGATTATTATCATCAAATATAGAATCTCTTGTGACAATTATGAGATAACTTATGATTATTCCAGTAATAATTGCCGTCATACATAAAAATATAATTAAAGTATCTAAATTTGGTATACTTATAAGAGTATGAGCTAATAATAGTATTAAGATAACAGGAGTAATAATTGTCTTTTTAAACTGCACAACTTTTTCTTTTGATGCTTTAACCTCCCCCCATACGTAATATAGCAACAGTAAATATACCCAGGAAGGAGTATTAAATAAAAATAATTTCACTAACTTCACTGAACTTCACATATAATATCTTTCAGCCTTAAGTATATCATATTTTTGTTAAATTAAAATTATTATCGGAAAATTTAGCTTAGAACATCATTTGTAAAATCTATCCTTTAGCTACGAAATCTTTAAATCTCTTAATATGATTACCAAGCATTTTCTTTAAGCTTTCATCTAATAAATTTCCATTATCATCAAGATTTTTCATCGCAAATGGAATTCCCATTTCGTTTGGCAAAACATTAACCCCAATATTATTCAAAAAAAGCCTTAAATGAGGCAAAGCTCTTATTCCACCTAATTTACCAGGGGATGCTGCCATAATCATTGCAACTTTATTTCTAAAAGCTTTCAAAGAATCTTCATCCTTTGTTTCCGGTCTACTTAACCAATCTATCGTATTCATTAATAATGGTGAAAAAAATCCATTATATTCTGGAGTAGAAATGAAAAAACCCTTAGAATTGAAAAATAATTCCTTTAGTTTTTTAATATCCTGCGGAAGTCCATTTTCATTTTCCCAATCACCTTGATAAATCGGCATTTCATAATCTGCTAAATCTATGAGTTTGGATTCAATACCATTATCAATGGCATAATTATAGGAATATTTTACTAGCTTTGTATTAAGTGATCCTTTTCTAGTACTCCCTGAAATAAACAAAATAGTCATAATTATTATATTTTATTATTTTTGTAACTATTTAAGTAAAAAAAACATAAGTTGTTACGTTTTTCAAGATAGATGACAAGTATAGGACAGTCAATATGATAATAAATTTAAATTTGACATAACAAAGTCATGATGGTGCTTTATTGATTCTTGAAACTTAAACCAATTACTTTTTTTATACTTTGCATTTTTTTTCCAAATATATCTTTTTGCATTTTGCCTAATTATTGATTCATCTCTCCAGCAATGGCCATTATAATTCAAAATGTCAAAATTGGAGATTTTTTTTACAATATGGTTATATTGCTTTATTCTTTTGCTCTTCAACCTTTTTACATCAAGATAGCTATTTTTATTTCCATTATTCATGATAAATTTTAATTCAGAAATAAATTTGCTCTTATTAAAATTGCACTGACCAGTAAACCTTAAATACATGTTCATTAATTTTTTAGATGCTTGAGTAAATCTGTGGACATTATTAATCTCTACTTTTTTTAATCTGGTATCTTTCCATATTAACCCCACTAAATCAGGTTTATCTACTACATCTAAATGTCCAATATTAGGCAATAATTTTGCTAAGAAGTTATCAAGGGCATTATAATTGCTAAGCACTCCAACAAAATTTTGATGAGCCCAAGTATCAACATAAGCATGGGTGGCAATGCCTATCCAATATAAATTACCACTCTTTAGAGCATTAATTAAAATATACTCTGCAAATGTAGAATTTTTCACAGTATTAAACGGATGAATTGCCCCATCCTTTCTACTATCTTTGGTTTTAACATCTGGTAAAAAATGAAATGGTATTAATATCTCATCTAATTTGCTAAAATTTAAGGTTTTTTCGTTAATCGCAGAAATAAAGTTTTTATATTCAACTTGGCTGTCATTTGCATTATATATTATATATTCATAACAATTATCATCTACAAATTGAGAGCTATAAGCGATAGTATAAGCTTCATGTGTTTCAAAGCCTGATTTTATTGCTATTAAATATGTAATATAGTAATGATACTCTATATCCATTGAATTATATTGATATATTTATTATTTGTATTATAAGTAACTCAGAAGCAATAAGTCTGTAAGTGTATTCGGTAAATAATGTTCGCTGAAGTTGGAAATTTTTTTCTACATCTCTCCCTAATAATGCTACTTTTAATAATTTTTAACTCTATATTTCCAAAATATAGGAGATTAAAAATTTTAATTTTCTTGTGGGGTGTAATTGCCGCATCCACAATAGTCAGCTTTATATCTTTAATAGCTTGCTATGTTATATCTGATTATTCAGTTTTAAATGTACTTTATAATTCCCATAAATTAAAACCACTGATCTATAAAATAGCGGGTTCTTGGAGTAATCATGAGGGCTCAATGTTGCTTTGGATCATTTCCATTTCTCTCCCAACATTTCTGTTTGGAGTTTTTAGTAATAATAAGTTACCAATAAAAAATCTTACGCTAATCCTCCAAGCTATTTTAGCATTTATGTTTGTTCTATACACAATATACACATCAAATCCTTTTGAAAGAATCATCCCCGCCCCCGTCAGAGGACTTGGCATGAATCCTTTATTACAGGATATAGGAGTCTCTTTTCACCCGCCCATATTATATCTTGGTTATGTTGGATTTTCATTACCATTTTCAGCAAGTTTATCAGTACTGATATTAAAAAACACAGATTATTGGATTGAATCAATAAAGCCATGGATACTATTCGCTTGGAGTTTTTTAACTATAGGAATTGGTTCAGGCGCATGGTGGGCATATAGAGAACTGGGTTGGGGAGGATTTTGGTTTTGGGACCCTGTAGAAAATGCTTCTTTGATACCATGGATAACCTCAACTGCATTAATCCATTCAATGAAATTTTCTAAAAAATCTACCTCCCAACTCAGTTGGACAATATTGCTTAGTATATTAACTTTCACTTTAGTAATGATAGGTACATTCATAGTAAGATCAGGAACAATTGCATCAGTTCATTCTTTTGCTCAGGATTCCAAAAGAGGATTTTTTATTCTTATTTCAGTCTTTTTTATCTCTGGCTCTGCCCTACTACTATATGCATTTAATTTTAAAAAATTATGTACAGATAAAACAGCGAAGAAAAACACAAATGGATACCTATTATTAAAT
>CAJQNX010000089.1 GCA_905479795.1 uncultured Candidatus Midichloriaceae bacterium
CATCGTGGAAGGAGCAGCATTTTCAGCATTGGAGCGAGAGTAAAATTTACAGAGCATTAAAATCATTAGAAGAGAAAAATCTCATTATATCCAAAAAAGCAAGCTTTAGAGGCAGACAAAACATCAGATGGTTTTCAGTTACAGAAGTAGGCTATAAATTATTAAACGACAATACTACCAACGCCAGTACTACGAGAGGTGCAAATCAGAATAATTCCTACAATCATGGTTTTAGCCTTGAAGAATTCTACTCAAATAATTTTCATATCACAAAGCAAGAAGTAGCAAGAGATGTAGTGACTGAAAACACCATCCAAGTAGAATCTACTGCTAACACATGCAGTCAAAATAATGGCAAAAATGATATTCCTAACTACCTCCAATTAAATTTAGCAGAAAGCCTTTATAAGCAAGATGAAAATAACTGCGGTCAAATTGACGAACTCTATTATATAGCAGAGAGACAAACAAAAAAAACTTCTTCTAAAATAACAGAAGAAGAAAAATATTTTGAATTAGCAAAAGAGCAAAATCAAAAACCAGAGCAGAAGAAAAACAAAACTCCAAATTTAAAAAAAGAGAAAAGCCAAAACAAGAAAAAAGCTAAAACAATCAAAGATTTGAATAATTTTATCGAGCAAGAAGTTGAAAGAAGAATATGGGAGCGAGACCATGAGGAGAGGGAAAGGGAGTTTACAAGAGAAATGGACAGAATTTACAAGGAATATATTGAATCAATTGAAAATGAAGGAAAGAAAAGTAAGGGTGGCTCAGGAGCAGTAGAGCCATTTGCTGATTTCATAAAAGCGAGATTGAAACTGAGCGACAATAATAAGTCAAAATTTGAGGAAAAAGCTGAGGAATACGCAGATATCGCAAATCAGAAGGGTTGCATAAATTTAAACAGCAAGAAAGTGCAATCAGATACGGCGCACTTAAATGAGTTAAAAAGAAAAGATAGCCAAGGAAATGGAGGAATTGTAAATTGTACTACTTCTGCATTGATTACCAGCACCCTAGAAGATCATGAAGCTTCTGAAATCAGCCAAAACCAAGAAGATAAGCAATCTACCATAAAAATAATAATAGATCTATGGAACAAAGTATTTGAGCATTCAGTAAATCCAATCAAAGCCTATGCCAGTAAAAACAACCAAATAGCCTTACTAACGCTGTACAAAACAATATTTAATAGCGATTTAAATAACTGGAGAGAATATGCACTTAAAGTCAATAGCAGCCAGTTCCTAATGGGAGAAAAGGAAACGAAGAATAATTTCAAAGCAGTATTTGCTTGGCTCATTAAACCTGAAACCATAGAAAAGATCCTAAGCGGAGAATATGGGGTAGGAGATAGGGAGCTAGATATGAATAATATATCAAAAAATGCAGAAATCAAAAAAGAGCAAAAAGTAAGTGAATTAGAAAATAGGGTTGCTCGCAATCTAAAAAGAAATCTCAATGAGTTTAAAGAATATGAAGAATTTAGAGTCTATATAGAAAATGAAGGATACGAAGAAGATCACGACAAATACAAATTAGGCATGGTTTTAAGGCATATCCCAAAACAAAATTTTCTTCACAGCGAAGAGTACAAGGTAATGAGAGATCGGTTGTTTGAATCCTATTTAATGAAGAAACATACAGATCAAAGCCGCCTAGAAATAAGGAATAAATTAAGAAGTGCAGTAAATAGCCCATCAGATGAATCAAGATTCATTGTTACTCAAGAAATGCCAAGACAAGCAGGTTGTATAGAGGAAAATACAAAGACCCAACTACATGGAAAGGATGCAAACGTCAATTACCAAAATAAGCTAACGACAATTAAAACAACAAAATATAGAGAATCAAAAAATGGCATACATTATTCAAAACTAAGTGAAAAACAAGATCTGGAAATTAACAAATCATTAAATTAGGAGAGAAATGAGAATAAAAAATTCAAAGCTATTAATATTATCAATTGTGGCTGCATTTGCTGTAAATAATGCAAGTTACACAGCAGCAAGAGAATTGTTATTCTCGTCAAATATAATGACCTCAAAACCATCTTTAACTGAGAAGATTAAGAGCAACAAAGAATCAAAAGATGAGAAAGGCAGGGATGAGAATCCAGACTCTGAAAAATTGACCATATCCAAATTAGAAACAATCTATGAACTAAACGGGCTGCAATACAACAGCATATTTGGTCTATTGTTAGATTTTAGTGAAGGGAAGGTATCTATAGAGAATCTTGAACAAGAGATGATTAACAAAGTAAAGGCATGTCAGAAGAAGGAAAAAGAACTATTAGGAAACATTGAAGAGAGTAGTGAAATTAAAATGTATGCTGAGGCAATGACGGGGGTGTGGGAAATATATGCGAGAATAGTCAGTACTGATAAAAAAAATCTACAAGAGCAGAAAACAAGCTTAGAAAAACTGAGAGAGCGTTATAGTGGAAAAGTTGCGGCTAATTTAGTAATGAAAGAATATGGAAAGAAGGACAAAGAGGAGGTGGCAAAAATCAAATTAGAGCAAGGGAAAGAAAGTGCACAAAATAAAGATACTAACTCAACTTCACTGATAGCCCAAAGTGATTTTGAGAGAGCTAAACTGCGGTTTGACTACGCAGAAAATGAACCATACAGAGAAGATGATGATAAATACATAATTGGGCTATTTTTAGATTTTATTAATGGAAATAGGTCAATAGAGGATCTTGAGGTAAAGCTTGAATATAGAGTAGAGCTATATAAACAGGAAGAAAAAAGAGCGTTTAAAAATGGTGCAAAAATGAGGAAGGGATTTTCTTCAGGAATATCAGACGATACATGGGAGAAAGTTGTAAAGGAAGTAAGTGTAGATAAGAAGCGTCTACAAGAGCAGAAAACAAACATCAAAAATCTACGAGAGAAGTATAATAAAAAAGCTATGGGTTGGTTTAGTTATATATATGGAGCGAGGGTAAAAAAGTGAGTAATAGTTCAGACGCCTCTTCAAATACGGAATCCCAAGAACTAAAAAAAAGCAAGCATATGACTAGTGAGAAATCAGCAAATGCGAAGAGAAATCAACAAAAAATAACATAAGGTAAAATATGATTATAGTACAAAAATATATAAAAGATAACCTGAGATCAGGAGTTCCGACTACTGAAATAACCTCAGCAATATCATCTTTAGGAATTGAAGAAAGCACAGGGCTAAATGAAAGTTTACAAGAGAGATTTGATGCTATTTGGAGTGAATTTAACTTGAGTGAAGAATTTGATATAAAGAACGTATTTACTACTTTAAAAGAATTTAACTTAAACCTAAAAACTTCTACTGATGAAGAGTTTATAGATAAAATAGAGGTAATCAAGAAAACAACAGGGTATCTGGGTTATGAGAGATTAGAAGAAGTAACAAAAGAAGAATTAGAGAAGATCAAAGAATTAGTAGAAGGTCTGAAGGGCAAATTAAGCAATATAACAGAATCAGATGCAGCCAAAGTTAAAAAAATAGCTTCTGCCGGTGGATTGAGCGAATTAAGAGAATTAAATACTAAAGAAATAAAAGAGCTTATTAAATTCAGTGAGGCTCTGGGTATTAGTCTTAATAAAAGCAAGCAAGAGTTAGATAGTACTAAACATGTAGTAGATTTTATAGAAAGCCAAGGAATAAGGGGGAAAGAATTGCTTGAAGAGGGCAATGTAAAAAAACTAATAACTTTATTTAAGGCTTTTAAAATAAATAATATCAGCCAATGGAAAGCATCTACATCTGAGAATTTAGAAGAGATATTAAATAGTTTTGGGCTGGAGTTAAAAAGTACCAGCAGTTTAAAGCTTTCAACTAAACTTAAAAAACTTGAGGGCTTGGGACTTGAAAATAATTTAGAGAAAGCATCAACTAAAATATCAGTCATGAAAGAACATGTGGAAGATTTAAGTGAGCTGAGTAAAGAAGAGATAAAGGGGCTTATAGATAAGAAGGATGTAATTGATCTAGGATTAAAAGAGGAGTTAAAAGAGATAGTAGGGAGCTTTGGTATAGAAGCAGGAAGCGAGCAGTCTAAATACAAAAAATTACAAGAGTTTCTATTAAGTTTTAATGTGAAGGTTGAGGAACTAAGCCAAAATGATGCAGAAGAAGTAAGTGAAGTATTAAAGAGTATAGGCTTAATAAACAAAGGGGAGCTGGCAGCTGGAAGCAAAGAATTATTAGCTCAAATAATAGAGGCATTTAACTATGGAAACCTAACAAATCTTAAATTGGAAGAAATTGAAAAGTTAAAAGTCATGGGTAAAAAGCTAGAGTTAGATGAATCCAAGATATTCAACAAAGAAGGAATTGGTAGAATAAAATTAATAACAAATAATTTAGGACTAGATGTTAAAGAGTTAGGAGAGAGAGAACTTGAAAATGCCGTAGGTACGCTAGTTAGATATGGAATCAATGAAGCTGAGAAGAGCCAAGGTTACGTATCATGGATGGTTTCGGGTGTAGAGAAAGCGATAATCGATAAAACTAAGGAATACGCAGCAAAAGTAGAGTTATTGGGATACGAAATAACAGAATTTGATGATGATGAATATAGCAAAATAGAAGAAGCTATAAATGAGTTTCATAGCTTTGCAGAAATCAGCAAAGATGAGCTAAAGTCAATCAAAGAAAAATATCAGAAATTAGGGATTGAATTAGCAGGTAGCAGAGCGGGAATAATCATGGAATTCAAAGAGAGTGTAAATATGCTTAATCTATCAATTAAACAAGATACGGCAATTTCGAATCTTGAGGCAATAACAAAGGCATTTGATGTAGAAATAAAAGATTTAGAGGATGGGAGTAAAAAGCTATTTGACGAATATGGAATAAACTTAAATGGTAATTCAGCATCTCAAATTAATGAGCTAGCAGTTATCACAGGAGACCTTGGATACAAGCTAGATAGAATTCAAGAGGATGACATTAATTGTATTGCAAAAATTGTAGGGCTGAAATCAGAAGGAGAGCCACTGGTAAAGTTAAAATATATAAGTGGATATATTGCAAAAATAACAAATAACTACAGTGATTTAAGAGAGGAAGAATGTGGTAATTTGGCTGAGTATGTCAAATTGCTAGCCCTTGAG
>CAJQNX010000090.1 GCA_905479795.1 uncultured Candidatus Midichloriaceae bacterium
TGCGATTTAGCATCCCCTAGAAAAATACTATCTTCTAATAGTTTAGCCGCTTCGTATGTTGAAAAATTTAAGCAAGGTAACTAAATAACCTCCGTTATTTCAAAATATTTATTTTTAAAATCCTTCATACCACCTCAATTGATTTGATTCTTAAGTGTATTATACCTATGAAGTGTTACAATTGAGTTAAGGAAATAGTAAATTTATTATTTTATTGGAGAACTGTACCATAATATGCTAATGTGATTTTGAATTGAATACATAGTTTAGTACGTTTATGGCGATTGAAATTTTAATGCCAGCATTGTCACCTACAATGAAAGAGGGAAATCTAGCTAAATGGCTTAAAAAGGAAGGTGATTTAGTTGAGGCGGGGGAAGTTATAGCTGAAATAGAAACAGATAAGGCTATAATGGAAGTCGAAGCGGTTGATGAGGGTGTTATAGCAAAAATATTAGTTGATGAGGGAACAAAAAATGTCAAGGTTAATGACTTAATTGCAATCATCGCCGAAGAAGGAGAAAATAGACAAGATGCTATAGACCAAATTCAAAATGCTGCTGCCATGAAAGGGAAAAATATCCCAGATGTAAAGACAGAGAAATCTGAAGAGGTGAGCGCTGAGAACGTTACTGAAGCTCCTAATCAAAATAAAACAAAAAGTCAGATAGAGGGCGAACCAAATAGGGTGTTTGCATCTCCTTTAGCAAGAAGAATTGCGAAGCAAGAGAATATTAATATAAGTGATATTCAGGGTTCTGGACCAAGAGGTAGAATAATTAAATCAGATGTTGAAAATTCCATTTCACAAAATCCAAGCCAAAATTTTTCATCTAATTTTGCATCAAATAGTGATATAGAGGTGCCAATAACTCATATGAGAAAGATTATTGCTGAAAGATTGGTTGAATCAAAACAACAAGTTCCTCATTTTTACTTAGATATAGAGTGTATCGTTGATAAGCTTTTGGATTTTAGAGCAGATATTAATTCTTCTGCTCCACTTTGCGAAAATGGAAAGCCTGAATTTAAAATTTCTATTAACGACATGCTGATTAAAGCTTCTGCATTAGCATTATTCAAAAATCCTAAAGTAAATTCTGCTTGGTATGGGGATAAAATAATACAATTTGGCAATGTGGATATTTCTGTTGCTGTAGCGATCGATGATGGCTTGATGACTCCTATAGTGAAAAATGCAAATCAAAAAAGTTTAATTCAAATATCGAGTGAAGTTAAGGAGCTTGTAAAAAAAGCTAAATCTCAGAAACTTAAGCCTGAGGAGTATCAAGGTGGAGGCTTTAGCATATCAAATCTTGGAATGTATTCTATTAAGTCTTTCTATGCTATAATCAACCCACCACAATCATGTATTTTATCAATAGGAAGTACTAGGGCAATCCCTGTATATGATAAAAATGGTAATTTAGAGAAAAAGCAAATTATGAATGTTTCGTTATCCTGCGATCATAGAGTTGTTGATGGAGCAACGGCCGCAATTTTCTTAAGTGCATTCAAGCAATTTATTGAAAATCCATCATTAATGCTTTGTTATTAAACTTAATTTTAGGAAAGATATATGCAAGATTTTGAATATGACGTTTTAGTTCTTGGATCAGGTCCGGGAGGTTATGTTGCGGCAATTAAAGCATCTCAATTGGGTTTAAAGACTGCTATTATTGAAAAAGAAAATTTGGGAGGAGTTTGTCTTAATTGGGGGTGTATTCCAACAAAAGCACTGCTTCGTACAGCAGAAATATTACACTATATAAAAAATTCTGAGGAATTTGGCATAAAATGTGAGGGATATAAAGTTGATTTTAAAAAGGTCATTGCAAGATCAAGGGAAGTATCAAATAAGCTTTCAAATGGAATTAAACATTTACTCAATAAAAACAAAATTTCAATTATTGAGGGATACGGAAAATTTTTAGATAAAAATTGTATTGAAGTAACAAAAGACAGTAAATCTTTCAAAGTAACAGGAAAAAATATTATTATCGCAACAGGAGCAAAGGCAAAATTCCTAAAAGGATTGTCACCAGAAGATAGTGAAATGATAATGGGATATAGACAAGCATTGATGCCTAATAAGTTGCCAGAAAAGCTTTTAGTAATTGGTAGTGGAGCTATAGGAGTTGAATTTGCAAGTTTTTACAATGCTATGGGGTCAGATGTCACAATTCTTGAAGTAGCAGATAGAATTTTAATCAATGAAGATAAAGAAATTTCAGAATTTGCTCAAAAATCATTTGAAAATCAAGGGATTAAAATTTTAACATCTGCTGAAATCAAAAAATTCTCCATAAACAATAACGATATTAATTTTGAAATTAAAAGTGAGTCAAAGGATGTAAGTGCTTCATATGATGCGGTGATTTCCGCAGTAGGAGTTAGCGCTAATATTGAAGATATTGGTTTAGAAAAAATTAATGTAAATATCTCAGATAGAAAATATATAATCACTAATGAATATTTACAAACTAATGAAAAAAATATTTATGCAATTGGAGATGTTGTTGCTCCGCCTTGGCTTGCACATAAAGCGAGCCATGAAGGTGTTTTAAGCGCAGAGGTTATTGCGGGTCAAAAGCCCAAGCCAATAAATCCTTTGAATATTCCAGGATGTACATATTGTCACCCTCAAATCGCAAGTGTTGGATTAACTCAAGCAAAGGCAGAAAGTGAGTATGGAAAAGATAATATTAATGTAGGAAATTTTCCTTTAATGGCAAATGGTAAAGCTTTAGCATTGGGTGATGCTAATGGATTCATTAAAACAATATTTCACAAAAAAACAGGAGAGTTGTTAGGTGCGCACATGATTGGACCAGAGGTAACAGAAATTATATATGGCCTTGTTTTAACCAAGCAACTTGAAGGAACTGAGCTAGATTTAATGAACACTATATTCCCACATCCTACAATATCAGAAGCGATACACGAGTCAGTTTTAAACGCTTTTGGAAAAAGTATTCATATTTAATTGCAACCCTTTATGTAGATTAAAAGGTGTTTGATGAATTAATTTTATTCATTAAGCTAAACTATATCCTGTACATCCAAAAAATCATTTTCATGAGGTATCTCGCGGCAAAATTCTGATTGTTGTGCTAAATTAAATATTTTAAAGCAAGTTAATAGTTTTAGGATATTATTAAATCCTTCTATCGTATATATGGTTTAAGCACATGTTTTTTGTTACTATGAATCAGGTATATGCGTATTAGTAAGCTTTCAATTACCTATGAGTCATTTTCATAGACACATTAATCCAAGTTTAATATTTGGCTAGTTTAGAGAGTCTCCTCCACATTACTATATTTCCGATGGTGAGTCTAATGCACTATGAGGTGAGCCCAATGTGTCAGAGCAAAATTGATTTTAAAAGAGAGATAATTTCTTGACGAAACCCTATTCAATTTTTTAGCACCACCTCAAGTCCTTATTGGGTAAAAATATCTTAATCTATTCTAACCGAATGCCATTTGTGTTAAGTTCATCATGTATTTGAACTTTTCAATAGTTAATTATTTTTGGAGTTTTTTGTTAAATAAGTAAGTTGCTAAAATAAATAATATGAAATTAAAGATAACAATAATAGTAAAAGATAAATAATTGAATTTACCTATACCTAGCAAACTATGTCTAAAAATATCAATAAAATGGTATATAGGATTAACTTTTGTAACGATTTGCCAAAAATTTGGAAGCATTTCAATGGTAAAAAATACTCCCCCTAAATAAACCATGGGAGTTAAAATAAATGAAGGGAACCACATGATATCATCAAATGTCTTGGAAAAAATTGCATTAATAATTCCTGCTATAGAGAAGAAAAAGGACATTAGCAATGCTATAGAAAAGCACATAAAATTTGAATAAATATCCGCTGTTTCAAAGCAAAGTGCTGTAACAAGTATCATAAAACCATTTATCATTCCTCGAAAAAGCCCTCCAAAAGTATATCCTAGGATAATAATCCATGTTGGCAATGGTGAAACCAAAAGTTCTTCAACATTTTTTTGAAATTTCATACTAAAGAAAGATGAGGATGTGCTACTGTACGAATTGATTATAATTGCCATGGCTACAAGCCCAGGAATTAGATATTGACTATAAGAAATTTCTTGTCCATTAATAGCTATGAATCGGTTTTTAAATAAAATTTCACCAAAAATTATAAAATACAGGCTAGTTGTGATGATTGGCGGAATCAAAGTTTGTGGCCATATGCGCAATATTCTTATAATTTCTTTCTTAAGTATTGTTTTAAAACCAATGAAATTCATATGTAAATTCATAAATTTACTCCGTTAAGTTCAAAAATAATTCTTCTAACCTATTATTTTTAGGTTGGATATTAACTATTTTGCCGCCATAATTAATAATATTTTCAATACTACTTGCAAGAGAATTTTCTAAATCAACGGAAATTTCGAATAAAAAATCTGAAATTTGAGAGATTGTTTTATCTTTAATAATGAAATTTTTTTCATGCTCTATCTCAACTAAATATTTTTGTTTTGGGCACTGATTTAAAATTTTTCTCAATGAATCATTAATTATTATTTTTCCCTTAGAAATGATAGCCAGGCTATCACATAGTCTTTCGGCTTCATCAAAATAATGAGTTGTGAGAATAATGGTTTTGCCTTCACTATTTAAATCTTGCATTATTTTCCATATTTTTTGCCTAACCTCAGCATCGACTCCCGCTGTAGGTTCATCAAAAAATATTATTTTTGGCTCGTGCATTAATGCTCGTGCTATCATTAACCTTCTTTTCATTCCGCCAGATAGTGTTATAACAGCTTGATTTCTTTTTTCCCATAAATCCAACTCTTTTAAATACCTTTCTGCTCTTTTGATTGCTACATCTACACCTATACCGAAATAGCCAGCTTGGGTAATTAATACTTGTATTACTTTTTCAAAAATAGATAAATTAATTTCTTGCGGAACAATACCCACCTTTAATTTTGCAGATGCGTCATTATTATCCAAATCTTTGCCATCCATTATTACTTTGCCAGTAGATTTTTTTGTTAATGAAGATAATATTTCAACAAAGGTAGTCTTACCGGCTCCATTTTTGCCGAGTAAAGCTAAAAACTGACCTTTTTTAACTTTTAAATTTATCTCCTTAAGCGCTTGATGCCCATTTTTATAAGTTTTTGATAATCCCTGAATTTCAATAGAAAACATTATACAAATCTTTAATTATTTTTTTTCAAATCAGAAACAAAATTTTTAACTTTAGCAAAAAAACCTTCTGATTTTGGATTTGCTCCAGATTGATTGATTGCATCAAATTCTTCCAATAATTCTTTTTGTTTTGTTGTAATTTTTATAGGTAATTCAACGTTAACATGCACATAAATATCTCCGTATCTAGTTGAATTAATCATTGGCATACCTTTTTGTTGCATTCTTAATTTTGTTCCAAACTGAGTGCCACTAGGGATATTAACTTTTGCTATATTGCCATCTATAGTTGGAATTTCAATAAACCCACCGAGAACAGCTGTGGCCATTTTTACAGGGACAGTGCAGTGCAAATTTGCATTGTCTCTTTGATAAAATTCATGAGATTTTACAGAAACGTATATATATAAATCTCCCGCTTGGGCACCACGAATTCCAGCCTCTCCTTCATTTGCAACTCTAATTTTAGCTCCATCATTTATACCTTTTGGTATGTGAACGGATAAACTTTTCTCTTTTTCATATCTGCCTTCACCTCTACATTTGCCGCATGGATCTTTGATTATCACTCCAGAACCAGAGCAACTTGTGCAGGCTTTTTCTATCATAAAAAACCCTTGTTGATATCTTACCTTGCCTAGGCCATTACATGTAGTGCAGGTAGTTGTACCAGTTTTTGCTTTTGTTCCTTTTCCAGTACATTCATCACACTTAGTTGCAGTTCTAAATTTAATATTTCTAGTTATACCTTTATACGCATTTTCTAAAGTAATTTCCGTATTATACCTTAAGTCTGCACCTCTAAATTGACTCTCTCTTTTTGCTTTAGAAGCATTTGCACCTCTTCCCATGAAGTCACCAAATATATCTCCAAAGACATCTGCGAAATCTTCAAATCCTTCGCTAGATTGAGAACTAAAGCCGCCTGCACCATTGTTAACTCCTGCACTTCCATATCTATCATACGCAGCTCTTTTTTGATCGTCTTTTAAAACTTCATACGCTTCGTTGAGCTCTTTAAATTTTTTCTCAGATTCCTTGTTACCCTGGTTTTTATCGGGATGATGTTTCATAGCCAATTTTCTAAAGGCTTT
>CAJQNX010000091.1 GCA_905479795.1 uncultured Candidatus Midichloriaceae bacterium
AAAAATATGGTGTAGAGATAAAAGATAAATTATTGCACCCTGAAAACATACAGAATGAAATAATGTCTGCTGATATTTATATCGAAAATCTAACAGATAATAGTTTGGAGCAAGTATATGAGAATAGTGCTCCAATAGATAATTACGTAGATAATAATATAACTACGGAAATAGAGAGCGCTTATACTATTATCGGCACTGATACTTTTGAAGCTGCTTAAAGATAAGGTGAAATATGAAGGCGGGCAAGAGCTTAGGCATATATCCAAGATCCCTAGAGATAATGTCTATTGCAGCCTTCATGATATATATAACAGCCTTGCTTATAGATCTAGCATAAGTGCTTAGGAGAAACTGAGGCTATAAAAATTACCCTTTGCTAAGCCTTGATTTACTTTTTAGTAACAATCACCACAGCTGGCTTAAGTAGTCGGTCTCTTATAGAATATCCTGCCTGAATAACATTTATTACTGTGTTAGGCTCTTTTTCGCTATCAACTACTTGTGATATCGCTTCATGAAATTTATGATCAAAGCTTTGATTTAACGGATATATCCTTTGAATTTCAAAATCCTGAAATACTTTTAGCAAATTCTTCTTGGTAAGCTCTACGCCCTCAAACAAAGTTTTCAACTCTTTGTCATCGTCACAAGCTTTTATATCAATATTTTCTGATGCTCTAAATAGGTTTTCAACTTGCTCTGTTAAATTTTTTACAAAATTACCAATAGCAAATTTGTGTGCATCCTCCAATTCTTTTCTAAATCGCTTTCTTATATTTTCATTCTCTGCCTTTTCTCTAATGATTTGCTCTTTCAGATTTTCTATTTCTTTGTTAAGTTCCTCAAGAGTATTGTTTTCATTATTCTCGTTTAAGGTAATTTCTTCTTTTTCTGTATTTATATTTTCGTTGTTCATTTTCAGTTACTTTTAAAAGGTATATTTTTTATTTAAGTTAATTGTAGTCATTTTTCAAGTATTTGTAATATTTTTATAGACAAAAACCTGCTATTTATCTAGGATAAAATTAGTTTGAATGTATAAAATTTCTCATGCGAAAGAAAATTGCGTTAATAGGCGGCGGTAACATAGGGGGCACTTTAGCTTACATAATTGCATCAAAAGAACTTGGTGATGTAGTAATTTTAGATAGAAATAAAGAATATGCAGCTGGCAAAGCTCTGGACATAGAGGAAAGCCTACCTGTAATGAAAAAGGATGTATCCCTAACAGGTACTGATGATTATGCAGATATTAAAGATTCAGATTTAGTTATTATTACAGCTGGAGTTGCTAGGAAACCTGGAATGTCTAGAGATGACTTGCTTAGCGTCAATGCAGAGGTCATAAAGACTGTTGCAGAGGGAGTGAAGAAATATTGCCCTAACGCCTTTGTAATTGTTATTACAAATCCTTTAGATGCAATTGTTTATGCTTTTTTGAAATACTCAGGGTTTTCAAGAAATAAAGTAGTTGGAATGGCTGGTGTTTTGGACTCAGCAAGATTTAGACTGTTCTTGGCAAGAGAGTTAAATACATCAGTGCAAGACATAACATCATTTGTATTGGGGGGGCATGGTGATACAATGGTTCCTTTAATGAGATATACAAATGTAGGAGGAGTGCCTCTGTTAGACTTGATAAAAAAAGGGATGATTTCTTCAGATAAGGTGCAGGAAATTATTCAAAGAACTAGAAGTGGTGGGGCAGAAATTGTAAAATTATTAAAAAGTGGATCCGCATATTATGCACCCGCAACTTCAGCAATAAAAATGGCTGAGTCATACCTCAATAACAATAAAGAACTTTTTCCTTGCTCGGTATATTTAGAGGGAGAGTATGGATTAAGTGATACTTGCATGGGAGTGCCAGCATTTATAGGTGCTAATGGTGTGGAGGATATAATTCAAATTGACTTTGATAATGAAGAAAAAGCTGTTTTTGATCAATCTGCAGAAGCGGTAAATAGCCTTATTTCAGCAATGAAAAAGATATTGGCTAAACTGACTTGATGAACGATTATATTATAATAAAAGGGGCAAAAGAGCACAACCTTAAGAATATAGATATAGATATACCAAAAAACAAGTTGGTCGTCATTACTGGAGTGAGTGGTTCTGGTAAATCTTCTCTAGCATTTGATACTATATATGCAGAAGGACAGAGAAGATATGTTGAAAGCCTATCGACGTATGCTAGACAATTCTTAGAGATGCACAATAAGCCTGACATTGAATCAATAGAGGGTCTATCTCCTGCAATTGCAATAGATCAGAAGACGACCTCAAGAAATCCAAGATCAACAGTTGCTACAGCTACAGAAATATATGATTACCTAAGAATTTTATTTGCTAGAATAGGAGTTCCTTTTTCTCCTGCAACAGGATTAGCAATAAAAAAACAAAGTGCAACACAAATGGTTGATTCACTAATGAACCTGCCTAAAGAAACAAGTGTCGTATTGTTAGCACCAATAGTGCGTGGCCAGAAGGGCGAATATAAAAAAGACTTGCTGCATTATCGCAGATTGGGCTATGAAAAATTAAAAATTAACGGTGTTTGTTATGATTTTGACGAGTTACCTAGCATAGATAAAAATAAAAAGCACGATATTGAGTTGGTGGTTGATAGAGTGAATATTGTTGATGATTCAAGAAACAGGATTGTAGAGAGTGTAGAAAACATCTTAAAAATCAGTCAGGGTTTATTGTATGTAGAAATTAAATCGATACCTAAAGAGTCAGAAAAATCAGATATTAAAGAAGGTCAGATCTTGATTTTTTCTGAGAAATTTTCATGTCCTGTATCCGGATTTTCGTTACCAGAAATTGAACCAAGAATTTTTTCATTCAATAGTCCATATGGAGCATGTCAAAAATGCAATGGATTGGGCAAGGAGATGAGCTTTAATGAGCAATTGGTAATACCTGATAAAACTTTATCAGTATTAGAAGGTGCTATTGCTCCATGGAGAAAGAAAAGTTCTAAATATTCCAATACACAGGGTAAGTTCTATGAAAGTCTTCTTGAGGCGTTAGCACATCATTATGAATTTAATTTAGAAAGTCCTTATGAAGAATTATCAAAAGATATCCAAAATATTATTTTATATGGGACAGGGGATGAAAATATAAAATTTTCATATCAAGATGGCTATAGACAATCTACAGTTAATCAGCCATTTAAAGGAGTGATGCCGATTCTTGAAGAAAAAATACATAAGACGGAAAGTAACTACATTATTGAAGAATTATCGAAATATCAAGTGCAAATCAATTGTAGTGAATGTGAAGGTTTTAGAGTAAGAAAAGATTCATTATGTGTTAAAATTAACGATATACATGTCGGAGATATCGCTAGATTTTCTATCGATCGTGCGTATGATTGGGTCACAAACTTAAAAGATCATTTGGATCCGACGCAAATAAAAATTTCTAAATTAATACTAAAAGAAATTGAAAGAAGATTACAGTTTTTAATCAATGTGGGGCTAAATTATCTCACATTAAATCGCATTTCCTCTACCTTATCAGGTGGTGAAAGTCAAAGAATTAGATTGGCTTCACAAATTGGCTCTAGTTTAACGGGAGTGTTATATGTTCTAGACGAACCATCTATAGGATTGCATCAGAGTGATAATGATAAACTCATTGTTAGTTTAAAAGAATTACGAGATTTAGGCAATTCTATAATAGTTGTAGAGCATGATGAAGACACTATGAGGCAATCAGATTATCTGATTGATATTGGAAAATATGCAGGAGTGAACGGTGGTAATGTTATTGCTTCTGGCACCCCTGAAGAAGTTGCAAAAAATGAAGATAGCTTAACAGGCAAGTACATATCAGGAAAATTATCAATATCAGTGCCTAAGCAAAGAAGAGAATTCGATGCCAAGAAAATTATTGCTGTTAACAATGTTAATACAAATAATCTAAAAGATGTGAGCATAAAAATTCCTATTGGAAATTTTATTGCAGTTACAGGAGTTTCTGGTAGTGGAAAATCTAGTTTAATTTTACATACTCTTTATGGCGCTATAATGAACAAGTTGCATAATAGCAACAGAAATTGTGGTAAGTATAAATCAATCCTTGGGTTAGAAAACATTGATAAAATTATTGAGATTGATCAGCAACCCATTGGGAGAACTCCAAGGTCAAATCCAGCTACATATACTGGTGTGTTTACTCCAATTAGGGATTGGTTTGCAGGACTTAAAGAATCAAAACTAAGAGGGTATTTACCAGGTAGATTTTCTTTTAATGTTAAAGGTGGTAGATGCGAAGTGTGTGAAGGGGACGGTGCTTTAAAAATAGAGATGCATTTTTTGCCGGATGTGTATGTTAAATGCGATGAATGTAATGGAACAAGATATAATAAAGAAACATTACAAATTAAATATAATGGCAAAACAATATCTGATATTTTAAAAATGACCGTAGATGAGGGTTTTGCCTTCTTTAATAAGTTACCTTTAATAAATGAAAAATTAAAAGCTCTAAGTTCAGTAGGGCTTGGCTATATCAGTATAGGGCAATCTGCTACAACATTATCTGGTGGAGAAGCACAAAGAGTTAAGCTTGCAAAAGAATTATCAAAAAAATCGACTGGTAGAACTTTGTATATACTTGATGAACCCACCACTGGATTGCATTCCCATGATATACAAAATTTACTTAAAGTTTTGCATGAATTAGTTGAGATGGGCAATACCGTCATTGTGATAGAGCATAACCTAGATGTAATTAAAACAGCTGATCATATCATTGATGTTGGACCGCATGGAGGCATAAAAGGTGGGGAAATTATAGCCTGCGGAACTCCTGAGGAAATATCAAAAAACCCTAAAAGCATAACCGGCAAATATCTTATACATAAGTTAAAATAATACATTTTACCCAGCTTAGCAAAAATTAATATTTAGTGCTTGATAGAAAAAATCATACAAAAATAAATATAATAAAGCGGTGCTAATCCACTATTTAC
>CAJQNX010000092.1 GCA_905479795.1 uncultured Candidatus Midichloriaceae bacterium
AATTTTCTAGATCTGCACCTCCCTCACGTAGTAATCTTAATCTTCCTCCTTCACTATCCCACTCATCATTGAAATATATCAGGAGTGTCAGCACCTTACCTTTGGAATCTATATGTATTTTTCCATTACCTTTTTTACACACTCCTCTTGCTGTTATCATCACTGGACGCTCTGCTAAATCAACATCAAATTTCTTAGCCATAACTTCTCTAAATTCATCTCCCTCTAGTTCTTTTACAAACTCATTAAATTTAGCCTCGTAGCTTAATGAGGATAATGGAATACTGCCACTAGTTTCTATATTGGGGAATTCCTGGCTTAAGTCTTTTACATGATTTTTATTTATAAAATCCTTTATAACAAAGTATTTAAATGGCTCTTTATTAAGCTTAGCTTTGATGATGCTGTTGTAGTTGATATACATTGCTATAGTACCAGTAGGTTTAGTTTAAACATTAATATACTAAGTCTGTCATTATTGTAAATAATAAAAATTTAAAAAAATCATCATTATAAATCCTACATCTACATCATTTTTCACTTTCTTTTAATGTGCTTTAAACTCAACTTCACAGCGCCATTAAGCCTCATATTATTACTATACTATATTTTCAACTGATCTCGTTTTAGTGATCCCTAAAACTATATATATTCCTATAATTGCAATAATTGGAATAGCACAAAATCCATAAGCAAATATTTCTATAACTTTGTCTTTTGGAATGTAAGAAGTAGATGGCACTTTAGCAATATGCATTCCCAATGAAATTAGTAACGAAGAAATCACAACACCAAAACTAATAGATACTTGTCTACAAGCATTGAAAATGATATTTATAGTGCTTATTTCCTTCTTATTAAAATTAATCACACTTATTGTTTGAATTGGTGTGCCGCATAATCCACTAAATATACCTCTTATAAAAAATAAAATAAGACCAAAGATAAGCATGTTAGAATTGTTAATTAACATAATCATAGGGGTAAAAATAGCAATTCCAATTAATCCTACTGCAATTGGTAGGCTTGCTCCATATTTATTAAATAAATGGACTGAATATCGACTAATAACCATTGCTCCTACAGCTTGCATACCCATTAATAGCCCCGCTATCATAGCAGAAAAGCCAACACCCACCTGCAAAAATAATCCTATCATAAAGATTGCTCCAAAATGACATATTTGGAAACATAGTTGAATCATATTGGCACGTACGAAAGTATTGTTTTTAAAGAACTTCAAGTTAATTAATGGATACTTATGATTTTTTTCAATTTTAATAAATAGCCAAAAAAGGGGTATCAAGGCCATTAGCCCCAATATTACAGATAAAGAAAAGCCAACTTTACTAAGTTGAGATAAATTATAAAATATATTAATTAAAATAATTGATGATATAATAAATCCCATTAGATCAAGCGGGTACTTAACTTTATGGGATTCTTCTTTTAAATAAACAATAGAATAAATAGCTAGTAATAAACAAATTGGTCCTGAAAATACAAAAACAAACTGCCAACTAAAAGTTTCTAATAGTATTCCACCAAAGAATGGAGCAATAGCAGGAGCTATTAGTGATGGAATAAAAGTAAAGCTAGTAATACTTGCATATTCTGATTTATCATAGACACGATAAATTATAGTCATTCCCACTGGTATTAGCATTCCACCACCAATACCTTGTGCAAATCTTAGGAATATTAATTGATTTAGAGTTGTAGCAAAAGCGCATAATGTTGAGCCAATACCAAAAATTAGCATTGCAAGAATATAAATCTTTTTAAGACCAAATCTATCGCTTACCCATCCACTAATAGGTATCGAAAGCGCAAGAGCTAACAGAAATGATAAATTAATCCATTCTGTAGCTATGATTGATACATTCAAATATTTTGCAACAGTAGGCAATGTAACGTTTACTATAGTTAAATCTAGTCTATCTAGGAAAAGTACTATTGTATATATTATGGCAATAGTTTTCTTATAACTTAGCTTAGTCATTATGTTTCATATTTTTGATAAAACTCGGGAACGTTGGTACAACTGTGTCATGCCTGTATCAGGCTAATTTTTCTACAACGGAAAATTATATTTCCCCAAGCTTAATCTTAATCTATCAGGGAACATAATGTCAAGTTGAGATACGGCAAAAGCCCAATCTTCCAATAAAACTTAGTTGCCTAAATACAAAGCAAAATAAGCATTAATTATTTTGATTACTGCTTTAGGCTGTGCTATTAAGATAGTCGAAGTTTTTATTAAGAAAATAATGCTAGGTAAAATCAAAGAATTATTAAATACAAAACATGCTGCTTCATTTTTTATGATGTTAGCAATATTTTTTGTTGTAAAAGTGGTTGTTTACGTCGCCGCAATTATATCGCTACCTGTATTTCTTTATTTTATAAAAACCGCCTATACTATATCAAACAATGAAGAATTTTATCAGTTTTTTAAAAATACAGCGTTAAAATACTTTTCTGAGGATGGAGATAATTTCAAAATTGAATCAGCTATTTTTTTTCTTATTTTATTTAAAGTGTCACTAGTTACTGCAATTTTCGTTTGTGTATTTTTTATTCAATTTATATTTTGCTTTATTGTGTTCAAAAGTATCAAAAAGTATTTTACATTTAGAGATTTTTATTTAGAAAGCACCAAAGGTCTTAAAGGAGAAATTAAGTTTATAGCTCTCTGGATATTTTTATATGGATTATGTACTTTTTTAACAAAAATTTCAGGATTTGAGAGTAAATTATATATGCAATTAGTATATTTCTATCAAGCAGGCATATTCTATTTACTGATCAATAAAGGATGCTTTGGTTGCAAAATAAAAAAGCGAAGCAGGAGTATAAAAAGATGATTATGATAAATTATTCCATTCTGTAGTATGGGATACATTAAAATCTTTTACTAAGCCAAATTGCACATTTGCTAGCTTTTTTTATGCAGGTAGTTAGCACTGTGTATCCAGGAGATTCTAAAGCATCATTTTCTATTCCTATCTCTTTGTGCTCAGCTTCTTCTTGTTGAAATTTTTTAATTTTATTAAGCAGCATCTTTTCTTTGGGATTTTTTTTCAATTTTTCTATCTGCTGCTGATAGTGCTCCTCGATGACCTCTTCAACTGCCACTGTGCAAGCCATAGCAGATTTACTTCCCATTTTTGCAGTAATAGCACCAAGTGCAAAACCAAGTTTATTCCATAAAGGCATTAAAAGTGTGGGTCTAATATCTCTATTAATTAGCTCCTTATCAAAAAAATCTAAATGTTCTAATTCCTGTTTATACATATGCTTTACTGTTTCCAAATCTTCATCATTTTTTAAATATTTAATTTGCCCTTCATATATTCTTTTTGCACCAAATTCTCCAGCATGATTGACCCTAATGGTCTGCTCTATAAAATTCTTATTACTATTTTTATTCATTTTTATTTACTCAATTTTTTACTTAATTGTATTATTAATATAAAGAAAACTATAGTATACACTATATTCCATATGTTCATCGATACACCTAAAAATTCATAACTAACTTGGTCACAAAGAACATAATCTTGATTTACTAACATCTTTTTATAGTCCTCAAAATTTCCAGCATTATTTAAATTATTTACGCAACCACTTTGAAATTTAAAAAATCTTTTTTCTATTCCATAATGAAAAATTGCTATAGAAAAATTAACTATTAGTAAAATTTCAATAATAAGACTAATGATTTTACTAGATAGCTTTTTAAATAATTTAGTAAGATCAATTACTACTATAATTGTTATTATAATATAAGGAATTCTTTGATAAATACATAATTTACAAGGCTGAATTTCAAAAAAATATTCAGAAATATATGCAATCACCAAAGGTATCAAACTGAAAACTAAAATTATAATTTTCTTATTTGAAAAAAATTTCTCTAACATAGCTTTCTAAAAATATTAGTTAAAAACAAATAGATTTCTTTCCTTATATATTTTACCATTCTCAGTATCTTGTAAAATTAAATTAAAGCTCTTTTCATGCAATGAATCACTATTTGACCAAATAAAAATTCTAAACCTATCTTCTGCTTCTGATTCTAAATCAATAAGACATTTTTTTTCAAAACACTTAGTTTCACTTTGTATTCTTATCTCATGTGGCTCTAGTTCTTCTACATAAACCATAAGTTTCCTAAATTTTACAGATTTATTCTGAATTTTCAATGTAAATGTATTACGTATCTGTCCGTTTGGCGTCATTGTAAAAAGTGGCGCTCTCTCCTTTATCAACGATATACTTATATCCGATTTATTTATTAGGCTATTTATTGTAAAAATAGAGAAAACAAAAAATATAGCAGCATAAAAAAGGTTTTTAACTTTAAATATTTTTTTTATTATCTTTTCATCTACCAGTCCATTTTTTAAAGCATTTAAACTGGTATATAAAATCAGATTTTTTTCTTTACCTACTTTTTCCATCACTTCATTACAAGCGTCAACACACAATCCACATCCAATGCATTCCATTTGTAATCCATCCCTTATATCTATTCCTGTAGGACACACTAAAACACATCTAAAACAATCAATGCAGTCTCCAGACTTTTGCTCTACTTGTTTACCCCTAGGATCACCTCTATAGTGATTGTATGTCACCAATTTTGTATCATTTTCAATCATTGCAGATTGAAATCTTCCATATGGGCACATGTGAATACAAACCTTCTCTCTTAAAAGTCCAGCAAAAATATAAGTTGTGAATGTAAGCGAGAATAGCCAAATTTTAGTAGAAAAAGTTAGATTAAAATTAACGATATTTATTGCTAAATCAAAAATATCCTGAAAATAAGCTACCCAACTAAAAGCAAATATAAATGCAAGTGAGAGCCATGTTAAATAGGTTGAAGATTTTTTTATAAATTTTTCTTTAGTAAGGCTAGACTCATTGAATCTAATTCGGTTATTTCTATCTCCCTGAAAAAAAATTTCAATTTTTATGAACAAGTCAGTAAAAACTGTTTGAGGGCAAGTATATCCACACCATAGTCTTCCATAAAGCGTTGTGAAAACAAATAGTATTATGGCTGATAGGATCAGGATTATAGTTATATAATAAATTTCATCTGTCCAAATTTGCAAACCAAAAAAATAACCTTTTCTTGCTGGCAAATCAATCATGATGGCTTGATTTGGCAATCCTATTCCTCTATCCCATCTGATCCAGGAACCAAAAAAATATATAGCCAGTAAAAGGTAGTTGACTCGATTTTTAATTGATCTATATCTACCATGAACTGATTGAGGGAAAATTTTCCCTGTCTCAGAAGTCATTTCAAAATTTATAAAATAGTATTGTTACTCTAGTGATAAGTTATACTCTTCCACATTTTTCTCAATCCATTCTATAAGTGCAGTTTTTTGAACTGTACCAATTTTAGTATCAATATGCTCTCCATTTCTAAACATCATCAGAGTGGGTATGCTTCTTATACCTAATCTAGCTGGAGTTTCTGGGCACTCATCAATGTTCATTGACATGACTTTAACTCTAGCTTCGATTGTATCAGAAACCTCTTTTACTATTGGTAAAGAAACTTTGCACGGACCACACCATTCAGCCCAAAAATCAACTATTGAAATCCCTTTGTATTTTTCAATTTCTTGATGAAAATCTTTATCTGTAACAGGTAACATTCTTCTTTTTGATAAATTAAATTCTGCCCAGATGCTATTAAAACTTAAAATAAATGTCAATATGTAGTTGAAATATTTATAATAAAGTTTATAAAGTATATAAGTCTAAATAAGATTAATAATTTATAGTTATTTTGTAATTATGGCAAAAGATGACATCATTGAAATAAGAGGAAAAGTTATAGAACTATTGCCTAACGCAACTTTTAGAGTAGAACTTGAAAATGGTCATCAAATAATTGCATACACCTCAGGAAAAATGAGGAAAAATAGAATCAGAGTCCTAGCAGGAGATGAAGTTACGGTTGAAATGACTCCATACGATTTGACAAAAGGCAGAGTTAGTCACAGGCACTAAGTATTTATGTATCAATTTGTACTTGCATCATCTTCACCCAGAAGAGTCTCCTTACTCGAAAGCATTGGATATAGACCAGATAAAATAGTACCTGCAAATATTGACGAAACCCCAAAAGAAAAAGAATTACCTGCAAAATTAGCTGAAAGATTGGCTGTTGAAAAAGCATCAAAAGTGCACAAACAATTTCCTGAGAGCTTAATCCTTGGAGCTGATACAATTGTAGCAAGAGGCAGATTAATAATTCCTAAGCCAAAGGATGAAACAGAAGCACTTAAATACCTAAAATTACTGTCAGGTAGAAGACACGTAGTATACACAGGTGTGTGCATCATAAAGGGTGACATATGTCTAAAAAAAATAGTACAAACAAAGTTAAAATTCAAGTTATTCACAAATCAAGAAATTGATAATCTGATTACCTCAAATGAATGGAAGGATAAATCAGGGGGCTATGCATTGCAAGGAGTTGCAGGAGCTTATATCAGCTGGATAAGTGGCCACCCAAGCAATGTAATAGGATTACCTGTACATGAAACCTATAAAATTTTAAGTGGCATAGGCTTGAAACAAACTATACCAATAATTTAAGTTTCTAAAAATTAAATAAAAATAAGAAGAGGTTTATTATTTTTAATAACCCTCTTCTATAAGGAAGATACTAAATAAGTTAATTTTATAGCTCTTGTTGAACTGAATCACCGTACATAAAATTTACAGCTGTATCATATAAGCTATATACACTGTCTATACAATATTGCCCCCAAGTTAATAGCCGCTCCTCAAAGTTCAATTCTGTTGGTTGATTAGAAGCAGCAGCCTGGGTATCAATAGGAATTTCATTAGCCATTGTTTCTTTATACAATTTTAGGGATTTTTTCATAACTTCTTCTAAGTATTTTGTTGGCAAATGATATGCATTATCAACCCCCCTCTTTAAATTATTATCAATAAAATCGTCATTAAAAAAAGTATTACTTTTATCAAATAATACCTTTTCACTTTCTTCTTTCACTAATCTTTCAGAAAACACAGTATATTTGTTTCCTCCAGCCTCTAGCATCCCCTTCTCATTTTTTTCCATCAAAGCAAGATATTTTATAGAAGCTATATCATATATTTTGTTTATCTTATTATACACATCTTCGTAACCAAAAGGAGCCAGTTCACCTACTACATTTTTCTCTCAAAATAACTCTAAATCCTTCATTGTAGTTACATTACTACTATGGAATACCAGATTACCCTTTTCAGATAAAATAGGTACACAGTTATAGTAAGAATACATATCTTTGCCAGGTCCAAAAACCCCCACTTGTTTCTTAATATCGCAAATCACTGAAAACATCACGCTACCTCAAAATTAAAAAACGAATCGTACAATATAAAAACTATATTTACAAAGTTTTTTTTATATGCTCTTGTTCAAAACTTAGACAATTTTTAGTAGATAGTAAAAATATAGAACTACTTTCATTTACTATCAATAACAGCATACTGACAGATTATTTTTCCCTACTTGCTGATTACACCAACTCTATTTTCTTTAACTTTAGCAGCACGTGTCGAGCCTCTTTTCTCACCCCCCCCTTTTTTTTCTCTTTTTGAATTGATAATTAGCTACTTTATATGGGAATTTTGTTTTTGCTACAGGAATAGCAAGTATATTATTATTCATTCCTTTGCTTTCTTTTTTCTCTTCTTCCTCTTTACTCTCTTTTCCTCTGGATTGCATAAGTCCATTTGTATTATTAGTAAAATAGCTATGCGCATTATATGTATTAATATAGTCAGCCATAAACATTACATCCCTCTCTATGGAGTCTGTTATGAATTGATCTAAGGGTATTATATAAGAAGTATACACTTCCTGATAAGCCATTCCTCGCAAATATTTTAGGATAATGCTGCTTGATATGCTTTTGCTTTTTCAACTATCCTCTGCAGCTCTTCTGAGGGTATTAAAATTTTATATATTCTCATCAACTTATCATTCCCTATTGAATAATTTTGAAATTCAAATGTACTTATTTCTTTAGCTGAAAGTTGTATTTCCATTTCTTCAGCAATTTCTTTCTTCATACTTTTATCGTAACTTAAACTTTTTTCAACTCCCCCCCAGGCAATGAATGCACTCTATATTTATCATCCAACTCCCCTTTGGCTATAGCTTGATAATTATATTGTTTTTATGCTAATACATTTACCCCATCTGTAAACATTGCATAAACTTTTGTAATACGCATAATTTACCCCTAACAAATAATCTCTTCTCTATATGTTAGGCTATATCAATCACCATCTCTTTGCAATTTAAAATTGCACGCACTCTTGCTTTTAATGCTAGATAATGACTTGTTTTGGTGAAGTTAGCAAAATATGCGTAATAACAACCATTACTGTTATATAAACTTAACTTAAAAATTGCCATGAATGCTGGAACACTCATGGCAACTTAACGTAAAATTATATCTATTATCAACAATAAGTATTACTAAATTTAGCTAACCATATTAATTGAATAATTTTTTAATAAAGCTTTTGGCATTAAATAAAGTTGGATTCTTTTCCTCTTTGGTGTCTTTATTATGTTTACTTGGGTTACTTGGGTTACTTGGATTATTTGCTTTATTGTAATTAGGAGTTTTACTACGATTATCTCTTGGCATCACTCTTTTTTTCCTTACAAAATCTTGATCATTTTTTTTTTCAGGGCGTTGTTTTTTAGGCTCACTTTCCATCAATTTCTTCCAAGAATCCTGATTTAAAAATTCATCACTTTGCTCTACATTTTTCATGGTAAGCTTAATTTTTCCTTTATGATCCGTGCCAAGGTATTTCACATTCACAATCATTCCTTCAGCAAATATATCCTCTACATTTTCTATATTTCTGTCCGAAATCTCACTTACATGAACTAGCCCCTCTGTGGCACCTAAAAATCTTGCAAATCCACCAAATTGCATAATTTTAGTTATTTTAGCACTATATATCTTACCCATTTCAGGTACTGCAACTACCTCTTCAATGATATTCAGAGCTTCTTTTAAGGTTACTTCATCAGCAGCAAATATTTTGACATTACCATCATCCTCTATGTCAATTTTCACACCAGTTCTTTCACAAATATCTTTTATGTTTTTTCCACCAGGTCCAATTAAATCTCTAATTTTATCTTTATTGATTTTTATAGAACTGATTCTAGGTGCGGAAGAGTTTAATTCATCTTTAGGTTTATCAATTAACTCATTCATTTTAGATAATATATGGTGACATCCATCTTTAGCTTGAGAAATAGCTTTCTTCATTATTTCAATGGTTATTCCATTGATTTTTATGTCCATTTGTAATGCAGTAATTCCATCTTTTGTTGATGCTACTTTAAAGTCCATGTCGCCTAGTGCATCTTCATCACCAATAATATCTGAAAGAATTGCATGACGATCTTTTTCTAAAATCAACCCCATTGCAATTCCTGCAACAGGAGTTTTAATTGGCACGCCTGCATCCATTAATGCTAACGTTGCTGCACAAACAGTTGCCATAGATGATGAACCATTTGACTCGGTAATTTCACTTACTACTCTTACAGTATATGGAAATTTTTCATCTTTGGGTAAAACTGGTGTAACAGCTTTAAGAGCTAATTTACCATGACCAATTTCTCTCCTACCTGGCGGTCTAAGCATACCAACCTCTCCAACTGAATATGGAGGAAAGTTATAATGTAGCATAAATCTTTCATTAGAGGTTCCAGTGATATCATCTCTTAACTGCGAATCCTGAAGGCTTCCAAGTGTAACGATTGATAAAGATTGTGTTTCACCCCTTGTAAACAATGAAGATCCATGAGTTTGAGGTAAAAACCCAATTTCACAATTAATTTTTCGTATTTCTTCTAAACTTCTTCCATCTATCCTGATGTTATTATCTAAAATTTTACCTCTAACCACTTCTTTTTTAAGCTTTTTGTATGCTAAATCAAATACATTTAGTTCGAAATCATCCTTTGTTGAATGATTATCTAATGCTTTTTTATATAGTACATCTAACTTTTCTTTCCTTTCACCTTTGTCAACAATTTCATATATACTTTTAACATCTTTATGAAGTTCTTTTTTTAATTTTCCAAATATGGTTTCAATATCTAATTTATTATAGTCATATTTGTCTTTTTTTGAATCAGCAGTAAATTCATCAATTAACTTTATAACAGGCTGTATATTTTTATGCGCCAACTCTATCGCAGAAACTAATTTTTCTTCATCTATTTCTTTAGCTGAAGATTCAATCATTAATACTGAATCAGTTGTACCAGCAATAACTAAATCTAATTCTGATTTTTCTAATTCTGCTATTGATGGATTAAATACAAACTCACCATCAACTAAACCAACTTTTGTTGCTGCAAGCAAACTATCAAAAGGAAGTTCAGAAATTTTTAGTGCCGCTGCAGTACCTATTATTGCTAAAATATCAGGTGGAGAATCACCATCATATGATAAAACTTTACAGATAACACTTACCTCATGCAAAAAATCTGCAGGAAACAAAGGTCTAATCGGTCTATCAATCAACCTTGAAATTAATGCCTCTCTATCAGATGGCTTGCCTTCTCTTTTTATGAAGCCACCAGGAAATCTCCCTGCTGCATAATATTTCTCTAAATAATTTACAGATAAAGGGAAAAAATCAATACCCTCTTTTAATTTTTTACTAAAAGTTACTGTACATAAAACTACACTTTTCCCCATTCTTACCACAACAGATGCATTAGCTTGTCTAGCTATCTTCCCTGTTTCTAATTCAATATTTTTACCATTCCACTCTATCGACTTTTTTACTATATTAAACATTTATACCCTTTTAAGTTTCAATTCTTTTATTACTTTTTCATAACGATCATTATTTCTATTCTTTAAATAAATTAACAATCTTTTTCTTTTTACAACGAATACTAACAAACCTCTTCGTGCTTGATAATCTTTCTTATTTATTTTTAAGTGTTCCGTAAGATTGCTTATGTGTTTTGTAAACAATGCAACTTGCACTTCACTTGAGCCAGTGTCATTTGCACCAGATGAAAATTTAGAAATTATTTCTTTTTTTAACTCTTTTGTAACCGACATCTAAAGTCCTCCATTAAAATGTTTTTGTTGGTTTTAAGCAACCATCAGTATATATGCACAACGCTACTAGTTCATTGTTGCTTTTGATAGCCACTCTTGAATCATTCCCGAGTGATAGTTGATGAAAAACAAATTGACCATTTTTCAGTTTCTTGGCATCACTTACGTCTAAATTATACACAGGGATGTCGTCTAGCACATAATCTAGGGGTAGAATTCTTGACGATATGTAATCATAAAATTCGTCATTATGCAAGAAATCTTTTGTTATTTCAGCATTTATCATCCCCATGTTTTCAAAAATTCCGCTTTGATTCCTTCTCAATTCAACCACATGAGCCAGTGTATTTAATGACTTAGCAAAATCCCTAGCAAGAGCTCTAACATAAAACCCTTTATTTGTTACGATATTAAATGTACTTAAATCATTTTCATGCGATAATAAAGAGAATCTCTTTAAATAAACTTTTTTTGATTTCAATACTAACTCTTCTCCTTTTCTTGCATATTCATAGGCTTTTCTTCCCTTCACCTTAACAGCAGAAAATATTGGAGGAACTTGATCTATTTCTCCTATAAAACATTCTAATTTATCAGCAATTTGTTGCTTTGTAGGAATAATTTGGCAATTGCCCACAACATTTCCCGTCAGATCATCACTATCAGTTGAAATCCCCCATTTAACAGTAAACGTATAATTTTTTTCAAAATTCATCGCATATTCTACCAGCTTAGTAGCCCTTCCAAGCGCCACTAATAAAAAACCAGAGGCAAAGGGATCAAGAGTTCCGCAATGCCCAGTCTTTACATCAAGTAATTTTTTAAATTTATTAATCGCTTGAAAGGGCTACTAAGCTGGTAGAATATGCGATGAATTTTGAAAAAAATTATACGTTTACTGTTAAATGGGGGATTTCAACTGATAGTGATGATCTGACGGGAAATGTTGTGGGCAATTGCCAAATTATTCCTACAAAGCAA
>CAJQNX010000093.1 GCA_905479795.1 uncultured Candidatus Midichloriaceae bacterium
CAATTTTTCTTGTCAAATATAACATATTCAATATATTCTTTAGTTCTCACAACAATATAACTTATTTTTTGACAATATTATAGATCTAATCAATCATATATGAATTTATCACAATATTCAGTAAGCTTTATCTATACCTTCTTAATAATATTTTGTAGGGTGGGGGGTGTAATGATGTTTGCGCCAGGCATTGGTGAAACTTTAATTAATATTAGGATAAGGTTATTATTTTCGTTGGTATTAAGTTTGGTTTTATTACCAGTAACTTTTGCCACTAAATTACTTCCTATGCCAAACAATGCAATAGAGCTATTTTTAAATATATCAAGCGAAATTGTAGTTGGAGTATTTATAGGATTGTTTTTAAAAATTTTGGTTTCAGTTGTAACCATATTTGGTTTTATAATAAGCAATTCAATGGGGCTTTCAGCTGCAACACTTGTTGATCCATCACAAGCCTCACAACAAGGTACATTACTTGGAAATTTCTTTACAATTTTACTAATAGTTTTAATTTTTGCAGTTGGAATTGATCATGCTATTATCAATGGAATAGCATCCAGTTATAAAACATTTCCGATCTTAAGTTATGCAGAGTATAGTGCAGATTATACACAAACGATAGTCAGAATTGTCAATGAAGTCTGGATATTAAGTGTAAAAATGGCATCTTCATTTATTATTATCAGTTTGTTGATCAATATAGGTGGAGGAATATTATCAAAGTTAATGCCACAATTGCATATATTCTTTTTGATTATACCTTTACAATCTTTAATTGGATTTTTATTCCTATCTATTACAATATCAACTTTGATGCTATGGTTTATTGAGAAATACACATATCATATTAATAATTTATTTGGATAATGTCTGAAGCGCAACAAGAAGATAAATCGCAAAAAACCGAACAACCAACTGCTAAGAAGTTAGAGGACGCTAAGAAGAAGGGTAACATTCCTTTATCCAAGGAATTTAATAGTTTTATATTGTTTATCTTCATTGCATTATTGATAGTATTTGTGTTTCCGAAAATTAGTTTACAATCTCTGAATAAACTTTCCTATTTTATTAACCAACCTCATCAAATAATTTTAAAACCAGATACTATTTACCATTTAATAAAGCAAGTATTATTAATATTATTCTCTCTCGCATCGCTACCTCTACTATTCTGTTTAATTGCTGCAATTATAGGGAATTTATTACAAAATGGGGTCATGTTTGTTCCTGAAGTTATCAAATTTCAACTAGATAGAATATCTATTTTTTCGGGATTTAAGAGAATTTTTTCATTAAATTCTGTTGTTGAGTTAATCAAAGGGCTTGCCAAAATATTCATTATTAGTACTGCCATATATATTACTGTAAAATCTGAAATGTTTCAATTCACGATGATTCATACTTTTGATATGGAGGAAATATTAAATTTTTTAAATCAATCCTTGGAGAATATTTTTATAACTGTATGCGTTATTATGTTTTTTATTGCAGCATTGGATTTTCTTTATCAAAAACATAAATACATCACAAATTTAATGATGAGTAAGGAGGAACTGAAGAAAGAATATAAGGAAAGTGAAGGTGACCCTCTCATTAAATCAAAATTAAAAAGTATGAGGAATAAAATATTAAAGGAGAGAATGATGGAGAAAATTCCAGATGCGGACGTTGTTATAACTAACCCAACGCATTATGCAGTAGCGTTGAAATACGTGCCTGGAAATGATGACGCAGCTCCAATTGTAGTTGCAAAGGGGATTGA
Organism: uncultured Candidatus Midichloriaceae bacterium; assembly: GCA_905479795.1. Classification (GTDB taxonomy): domain Bacteria; phylum Pseudomonadota; class Alphaproteobacteria; order Rickettsiales; family Midichloriaceae; genus Aquirickettsia. The sequence continues at coordinate 1,766 of CAJQNX010000093.1, forward strand.
TAATATAGCCTTGATCATTAGGAGAATAGCAGAAGAGAATGAAGTGCCAATTTATGAAGATCCTCCCTTGGCTCAAGCTTTATATAAAACAGTTGAAATTGATGACGAAATTCCTTTTGAACATTATAAATCAGTTGCAAAGGTGATTACGCAGGTGATGAAACTGAGGGGGAAAAAGATAGATGTTTAATACTCAGGGTGGTATACTGATTCTAATAGATAGATGAGCGGATGCAGGATTATTTTTTGAAAACTGATAGATTAACTATGAGAATTCCAACAATTTATAGTTTAGACAATTGGTATAATTTACAATTAGACGCAGAGGTAATAAAATATTTAGGGGATGGAAACCCAAGAGCTAAATTAGAAATTGAAAAAAATTTGTGTAAAACAATTAAGCATTATCATCAATATAATTTTTCATTTTTTGATATCTATGAAAATAACATCTTTATTGGTATAGCCGGATTATTTCATTTAGAATTTGATGAGAAAAATGAAGATATTGAAATTGGCTATGTACTGCATAAAAAATTTTGGGGCAAAGGTTATGCTACAGAATTAACTAAAAAAATTATTCATCATGGATTGTATAAACTTAAGTTAAAATACTTAGTGGCGTGCTGTCATTATGATAACACCTCCTCTAGTAAAGTAATGCTAAAATGTGGAATGAAGTATTTAAAAAAATATAAATATAAAGGGATTTATAATTGTGATCTATATCAAATTAAAGTATAAATTTAAATGCTTATATTCTTATTTTTATATCAATTATAATTCATCTGGCTGAGCAGTTTCACTTTGCTCTAATTCTTTTTGTGGAAAATATGTCATGCTCATACTACATTGCGGATTATCTGTTGTATATGGACTATAGGGTGATTTTTCTTGTGTAGAAGTTGTGCTTTTACATACAGTAAACTTTATATTTTCATTTATAACATATGGATTTTTAAAAACTGATTGTATTATTTCAGTTACTTTGTCATCTTTTTCACTGCACTCACTATCTATAATTATGTATGTATCAGGATGATAGCTAACATATTTTTTGACATGCTTTAGAGTGGTGAATTCCTCGGGTTTAGTTATATTTATTTTTTGATAATCAGTGTATTTTGTACAGTACTTTATTGTGGGTAAACTATCGCTTAAAAATTTCGAGAACATCAATGTTGATAATAAAAGTAAAATTCCTGTACATTTAGTTAAGTATGGGTGCTTCTCTGAAAAATCAGCTATTCTATTGCCCTTAAATAGAGTCGGTGCATGGCGTATTATCAGCATCGATGTAAAAGTTGGAGCTATGGATATAAGATTTCCTCCCCAATAGTTAGTTAGAATAGAGCATCCAGTATCATATAACTTATTATTTACATTATCATGGTAAAATTGAGAGTCATTTATGGCATGAACCACAAATTTTCTTTGTAATATATTAGAATAATCTAATGCTGTGAAATCGTTTGCATCATCAGCATCATCAGCATCATTAGGAATGCCGAGAGATTTTCTATCACAAAGTACCTTTAAACTATTAAAGACTTCCGTATTATTATAAATAACTGCTATACTTATGAAATTAAAATTCATACTACTATCAGTACAATTTATATTATAAGCAGTAAATTTCTCATTAAATTTACTTATAAAATCTTTTGATGAATCATTTTTTCTTATCATCGCTAAAATTTCTTGTTGACGATTTTTTTGTAAATTTTCTAATATTATTCCGCAATCTTTATTACCTTTTACACCTTCCAATAAATCTGTAAATTCCTTTAATAATTCTCTATTAGGAATTGAAAGTTTGAATATACCTTCATCTTCCTTACCTGCTAAATATCCTGTATTAAGCAATATATGAGAGAAAAATGCTTCATTGTCAATATCAGAATACCAATCATATTTAAACAAAGATATTTGATTATCAAATTTTAATTCATAAATTACATTTTCAGAAATTTCTAAGAATTTTTTGCTTAAACTACTATCTTTGCATTTTTCTTGGGTGAATAAACGTTTTAAGATAGTCTTGTAACCAGTGTTTGACCAATGAGTTTGAGGGCTTAATTCCTTGTAATTATTTGAATCAGAAAGGAAGTTCATAACAGCCCATGGTGCAAATACTTCAGAGTGTGTTGTACTATCACTTTCTAGGTAATTAGTAGACGAATCACTTGTCATTGTTGGAACAAAATAACCACCATACCAATCTTTTATTATATCGAAGACTTTTACGGCATCATTAAATGGAGCTTTACCTTCAAATTTATCAATTAATATTTTTATTTCTTCAGTTGTAAAGCCAATACTTTCACTGAATCTTTTATCAGAAATGCCATATGCACGTATGTTATTACAACCAGATGTGGTTCCTTTGTACGTAGTATCAAATATCCCAGTTAAAATTAATTTTTCTACATAAGGATTTGTTTTAGAAATCGAAGAGCATATCATC
>CAJQNX010000094.1 GCA_905479795.1 uncultured Candidatus Midichloriaceae bacterium
AAAAGGTCAATTAAATTAAATGAGAGGCAATTTCAAACTGAGAGCAATATTGCAGCAATAATGCTTGAAGAGTTAGAGATTAATCCAAAAGATTCAACAAAATTATACAAGGTTAAATATCATGGCTGATCAGAAAAAGGATAAAAGAGAATTAAAGTTAACGGTATTCCAGAAGCAAGTAATTACAGCAGTAATATTTGGGAGTGTTGTTTTATTGGTGATAGCAGTAGTGATATTACAGATAAGTAAAAGTCCTGTAGCAAGTAAAGATGAAGAAAAGGAGCAAGGAAAGGAAGTTATTACAAAGGAGATAGAAACGGCAGGCGATCAGGTGAATGAGCAAGAAATATGGCGACATAAGATGAAGCGAGAGCAAGAGGGCATAAAAGGGCAGGTAGATATCATAAAAGAGACTTTGTTGAGTGCAATGGATAACAACAAGACTAAAATAGCAGGCGACGATAAAACTACAGAATTGGAATTACAGATAGCTGAATTACAAGAAAGAGTAGAAGAATTATCAGCCAGAAAAGACGAGAAGGAAGAGATGGCGGTAGAGGTGGGAGAAAAAGGAATAAGTAAGATAAAAATAACGCTTCTAAAAAAAGATGAGAAGGATAAGCTAGATGTGATGATTACATCGGGTAGTTTTGCAAAAGCAGTGCTGCTTGGTGGTGTAGATGCATCGACATCACTGACCTCTGCGGCAGACCCAAGACCACTGATGATACGATTGATAGATTACGGGGTATTACCAAGAAAAATCAGAAGTGATGTAAAGGATTGTCATATTATTGCTAGCGGATATGGGGATTTATCAAGTGAGAGAGTGTTTGTAAGGCTTGAAAAAATGACATGCACAGCAAGGAATAACGGTGAGATAATGGATATAGATGTATCTGGTTATGTAACTGGGGAAGATGGTAGAGCTGGAATTAGAGGAGAGGTTATAGAGAAAGGAAGGGGGTATATAGGAAAATCAGTTTTAGGAGGTGTATTGCAAGGGGTAGCTGGGATATTGCAGCCTAGTCAAAGCACAATAATCAATCCAGCAGGGGCGTTACTAGAAAAAAGGAGTGTAGGCTCTAAATTGGGAGAAGGAATGGCATCAGGTGCTGGGGGATCAATGGATAGATTGTCGAAATATTATATAGAAAGAGCAGAATCAATTCAGCCTATAATAAGGGTCTCATCGGGTAGAGAAGTGGATGTGATATTCACAGAAAAGGCGATGGTGGGAGAGAGCACAAAAAAAAATCAAGAGGAAAAATAAAAAATGAAAAATATAATAACAATAATCTTACTTATGGGAATAAGTTTTGGTATCGAATCAAAAGCAGAGACAGCACCACCTTGGTTTATAGAAGAGGAGTATTTTGTAAGGGATCAAGGACTTCACAAGGATAATTACTATGCAATGCTTTTAGAATATGCGGAGGGTGCAATTACTAAAGATGATCTATTAAGAGTGACTGATATTAGAATATATGTATTGAAAAGTTATCTTAGATCGGAAATGCCGCACCACCCAAAAGAAAGTGTATATAAATGGAAACTATCTTTATTAAAATTTTGGGAAGATAAAAGAGATTTATGGAAAAAAGTGGCAAAAGATATTGAAGATAAGGATTCTTTAGTAGATGAAGTGAGGGCTAAGGAAGTAGCAAAGAAAATAGCGATTGAATATTTAATTAGCAGTTATGGATATTTACAACAAAATGAAAAGTCGATCAAAAGATATAAGGAAATTATAAATCAGCAAAAGAATGAAACAAGTAATAAAAACAATGGAGACAACCAATGAAGAAACTAGCAATCATAATAATATTAGTAAGTTTATCGGCATGCAGTCACAAAGCGTCAAAAGAGTGCGTAATGGGACAAGGTGCTGATTGTAAATCAGTCAGTGAAGTGAATGAAATGGTAAATAAAAAAGAATTACCAAGGAAAACTGAGTCAGAAAAGCTAACACCAGTAAGCGAACTAAAGATAAATAAAAGCACAAATATAGAGCAAGGTGGAGTAAGTAGGACAGGAGAAAAAACAGCAAGAATATGGGTGAATGGATTTGAAGATGAGCAGGGAGATTATATCGAGGAAGGCTATGTGCATGTGGTTCTAAGGGGAGGACAGTGGAGATATGCTAAATAAATTCACAAATAAAATAAGCCGGTATTTTGGTCTAAGTAATGAATTTGGGGTTGATCTCAAGCAAAGTGAGGTTAAGAAGAGGGCAATTGAATTTTTAAAATGGGAGTCGCTTGGAGATTTATTGCCATATCGCACATATGATAGTGAGACAGGATTGTTTATCAATCAGGAATCAATAGGATTTGCCTTTGAAACGGGCTTATATTTAGGAAGTGATGATCGTCTAGAAAATGAGCTGGGTGGATTATTTAAGAATTTATTGCCAGAGGGTTCAAGTATTCAATTTTTATTATCAGGAACTGCAAAAGTAGATCACATAATAAGTAACTGGGAGAACGGTTCTCACGGGGATGAAATATTAAAAAGCTTAGAGAAAAAAAGAGCAAAATATTTTAGAAAGTTAGCTGAGGACGGGAAAGCTAAAGAATTTAGGGGGATAGTATCAGTATCAGTGCCAGTTAGTGAAAATAATGCAGTCGTAAGAAAGAAGATATTAGAGCTAAAGAAGCAAGTAATAGGGACATTTAGTACAAGAGGAGGTGATTCAAGGTCATTTGATGCAAATGAGTTGATAGGATATTTGAGTGATATATTAAATTATGACGGGAGCATAAAAAGAAGAAAGGGCGAGTGGAATGAGCATGAAATGCTCAGTAAGCAGATAGTAGATAGAGATAGGCAGTATAGTGTGGCGGAGGATGAGATAGGAATAGATGAGAATAACTATGTTATGAGAACGTTATCAGTATCGAGATATCCAAGCATGTGGTCATTTGGAGCGATGAGTCATTTGATAGGAGATAGCCTTAACGATCATTTAAAAATACCATCAGCATTTTTCATACATCTTGGGGTTTATATAGAGAGTGGGAAATTTAAGAAAGCCGGAATGATGGCAAAAGCATCAAGGGTGGAGTCACAGGCAAATTCACCGCTTGGCAAGTGGATACCAGCATTGAAGAGAGAGGCGCAGGAATGGAGCTTTGTAAGAGAGCAGCTAGAGAAGAATGAGAGATTAATAAGAAGCCAGTATCAGGTGATGATAATAGATAAACCTGAGAGGATAGATAAAACAGAGCAATTGATGATATCGTTATATAGATCAAGAGGGTGGGAGATTTCTAGAGATAAATATATAGTTTTGTCATCACTATTATCGATGCTTCCTATGACATGGGGGGACGGTATGAGTGAAGATATGAGTTATTACAAAAAGACAAGAAGAAGCCTGTCATATGAACCAATAAATATTACGCCACTTCAAGGAGAGGCTAAAGGGAGTAGCACAGCAGGAATGTTACTTACAGGTAGAAGAGGGCAATTATATTATTGGTATCCGTTTGATAAAGATTTGGGGAATTCAAACTATAATGTAGCAATAGTAGGGCAAAGTGGTAAGGGTAAGTCGGTATTTATGGAGGAGTTAGCAGCGAGTATAATGAGGCAAAAAGGGAGGGTTTATGTAATAGATGTGGGAAGATCATTTGAAAAGGAGGTAAAAAACTTTGGTGGTCAGTATATAGAGTTCAATGCAAAATCAAAGATATGTATAAATCCATTTACAAATATCATTCCAGACGAGACTGGCGATGTTAAGGAAGAATTAAGCTTGGTAAAGTTAGTAATAGCTATGATGGCAGCGCCGAAAGAAGGCACAACTGATTATGAGGATTCGATAATAGAGCAAGGATTGATGGAAGTATGGCAGGAGAAGGGAAGAAATGCTGATTTACAAGATATAATAGATTGGCTACTTAAGGAAGGAGAAAAGGATGATGCCACAAAAAAACTCGGTAAGAAATTATACAGTTACGGAAATGACGGTACTTATGGGAAGTACTTTAATGGGAAAGCAAATATAAACTTTAATGCAGATTTTATTGTTACAGAATTAGGGGAGTTAAAAGGGTCTATACAGGATATAGCATTTTTAGTGATGATGTTGATGGTGCAGCAAAAAGTAATGCAGGGAGATAGATCGCAAGAAACGGGGATAATAATAGATGAGGCAGCAGATAAATTAAAAGGAAAGCACGGGGCTGATTTTATAGAAGGATTTATCAGAAGGGTTAGAAAAAACAAAGGAGCGTTGATTATGGGAACGCAAAATCTGAGTGATTTTTATTCAAGCAGTGGAGCGGAGGCGGCACTGATGAATAGTGATTGGTTATGCTGTTTGAGTCAAAAACCAGAAGCAATAGCATTGCTCAAAAAAAGTGAGAAATTTAGAATAAGTGATAGTCAGCAGAAGCTTCTGGAGTCGGTAGATACTAAGCAGGGAGAATATGCAGAAGTGATGATAATGGGATCGGGTCAGGCAATGATAGGTAGATTAATATTAGATCCATATTCATTGATATTATATTCAACAGAGCCATCAGAATTCAATGCAGTGCAGAAGTTGTGTGAAAGTGGCATGAGTATGGAAGAAGCTGTTACAAAAGTAGCAAAAGAGAGGTATGGAAGTGCCTGATAAATGGGATCAAATTACTGATACTTTTAATAAATGGCAGAATATTATATGGAGTGTAGCAACTATTCTAATAATAGTAATTCTGATTTTTGCGGGAATAAAAGTGGTAAGTGCTAAAGATTTTGGAGTTGTAGGTAAAACTTGGGAGATTAAAGAAAGAGATGCGATAGAGGAAATACAAAGTAAATTGGCGTTAATGGAAAAAACAGGGCAGATAGAAGAGCATAATGAAATTATAAAAGAAAAGGTAAGTGAGAAAATAAAAAGCCCAAAAGCTCTTAAGCTAGAGAGGACAGAAAGTCCTCGGGAATATGTGTATGACCCAAGTATTGTAGTGAAAGAAGATTTAAAAGATGCCAGAGGCATTGTCTTTCAAAAAAAAGGAACAAGGGTGAATCCACTAGACACAGTGTCAATGAATTATGAGTTAATTTTCTTTGATGCAAGAGATGATAAGCAGCAGGAATTTGCCATAAATAGATATAATAATTCAGAAATAAAGCCAAAACTAATTTTAACAGGAGGTTCACCGATCGAGATAGAAGAAAAATACAAATTAGACGTATATTTCGATCAAGGTGGGGTGCTAATTAAAAAACTTGGTATAGCGCAAGTTCCGGCTTTGGTAGCACAAGAAGGAAAAGTTCTTAATATAAAAGAGGTGGAAGTAGAATAATGGTATTCAAAATGATGCGTAATTTGTATTTTTTAAGGGAATTTATTGTGGCTAGACGGTGGATATTCAAGCAGTTAGATAAAGACATCTACGGGTACAAGTATTTCAAGATGCTTACAATGGGGGATTTGCTTTCTTTACACGCACCGCTTCTTTTCTTTGGAATCCTTGGATTCCCAATAATAGGGCTAAGTAGTGGGTTGATTGTATGGTTTTGGTATAATTATAGCAAGAAGAAAAGGGAATTATTAAACAAGCAGGAAAAAGAAGGCAAAAGCAAACAAGAGGAGGCTGACAAATATATAATTGAGGAGACAAGCATAACATCAGGCATGGAGTTATGGGGAAGAAAGAAAGGTAAGTTTTATTGGTATCCATTTGATAGCGAAATAGCGATTAATAATAATGTTGCAGTAGTAGAGAGTGATGAAAGGGCAAGTAATGATGGATTAAGATTCATGCAGGAGCTTACAAATAGCATTATAGAGCAGAAGGATAAGGTATGCATATTGGATGCAGGGAGAAATTTTGAGAATGAAGCTCAAAAGTTTGGCAAAGAGTATATAAATATAGCTAATGATAAATGTGTATGTATCAATCCATTTAGCGTGCTGCATGAAGTAGGGGAAGGCTTTGAAGCAGATGCTTTAATGCTGGTGACCTCGTTTATAGATATAATGGTATCAGCTGAAAAAACAGGAAAGCAAAAAGACGACAATATAAATAGATATTTAATAGAGCAGGGAGTGAAGGCAGTATGGAAGGAAAAAAAAGAAAAAGCAGGAATTAGCGATTTAATAAAATGGATGCTACAAACTGAAATCAACCATGGGAAAGGTACTGGATATATTGCAAGCATGTTATCTAGATATGGAGAAGTAGGAGAATATGGAAGATATTTTAATGGTAAAGCGAATATAGATTTAGATAATAATTTTAGTGCAATAAGTTTTAATGAAGTAGAAGAAGTGAGAAAAGTACTAGTTGCAGGTGTGCTTACATATATTCAAGTGAAAGACATGCAATATGGAGTGAAAACTTACAAAGGGGTAATACTCAGGGATTTGATTGGAGATTTTGAGAATGAAGTAGATAAAATATTTGTAGAAGGATATTTGAGGCGTCTAAGATTATATATGAAAGGAGTAATCTCAAATATAAGTCCTCAAGATGAAATATTTAAGTTAATAACGGGGGAGAGTAGTAGCAGTACATGCTGCATGAACTATGACGAAAAAGCAATAAGTGGGCTTGCAGCAGACTATTGGTGTATATGGAGAGAAGTCAAAGAAGAAAATAAATGTATAGATAAACACCCTGAATATTTAATCACAGCCGAAAGAGTGACTAAGCGATCTATAGATGAGAGAACAGGATATCCAGTAGAATATTCCTCTCCCTGTGTCCTTAGAGGCAGTTTAGACCAAAGAAAAGGTTGTGCAGGAAAATGAAAGAAAAGCAATTTTACATTTTACAGAAATTTCTGAAGAAAACTTATAAGTGGAGAAAGGAAAGAAATAAGGAAGTTACGAACAATGTTTCCCCACTTATAAAGTTTCGTCAGATTACAAAGGTAATGATATTTATTAAAATAAAATTTAATAAACTAGCATATAAGGCAGTATTTGCTGCGGGCGTAATTATACTGCTAAACGGCGCTAATGTCAATGCTGAACCATGCGTTGGCAAATTTGTTAATCCAATTACAGATATATGCTGGAGCTGCATGTTTCCACTGAAAATAGGCGATATGACAGTTTATAGTGGAGGGAGAGAGGATACAAAAAATTCAAGTGGCATACCTTGCATGTGCAAAAAGAAGGGTGTGCCAGTTCCGGGTCTTCCTGTGAGCTTTTGGGAGCCGGCGAGGCTTGCAGATGTCACAAGAACTCCATATTGTATGGTGGGGCTTGGAGGATTCCAAATGATGAAAACCGTTAAAAAGCACGGGAGTGTGGTAAGAAAATCTAATGACGAGGCATTAAAGCACAGCTTTTATCATGTTCACTGGTATATCTATCCAGTGATGTATTGGTTGGAAATACTTACAGATTTTATATGCCTTGAGCAGGCATCGATAGATGTTGGTTATATGAGTGAATTTGACCCATTATGGAGTAATGATGAGTTAAATGCGATAATAAATCCAGAGGCAATATTATTTGCAAATCAAATAGCACAGCTAGCATGTGGTGCAGATTGCATGGCTGCCACTGTAGGATTCCCATTAGATTCATTATTTTGGTGTGCTGGATGTAACGGAAGTTTATATCCATTTGGAGGATTCATTGAGCATCACAAAAGTGGCGTAGAATCATCCACATTAATAGTAGAAAGAACAATAGCAAGATTGCATAGAGTGGGTCTTGCATGGGACACAGTAAGTGATATATGCAAGAAAAAAGTATCTTTAAAAGTAAATAAGACTCAGTACAAATTACAGATGACATTTCCAATACCTAGCACAAAAGGAAAGCTTACATGCAATCCATTTGGAAGAACGACTAGTTTATGGGGTGGAGGAAAGGAAATACCGGGGAATGGGGAAGACTTTGGCTACTTGATATGGCGCAAAAAGCGTTGTTGTGTGCTTTAAATGGAGGATATATGAATAAATTAATATTAAAATTAGGACAAAATATAGTAGTAGGATTGATGGGAGTAGCGATGATACTTGAAATACAAGTGAATGCTGCTGAATCAGCAAATCCAGAGGTGTTGAAAGATATTTCTAATATTGTAAGAAAATCAAAAAAGCAGCTGCATAATTATGAGAGTGAAGTAAGGGGGTATGGAGTATCTAAGGCATCTCAGGATATAAAAAAGTTCAAGGGAGAGGCAAAAAAAATTGCAAAAGAAGCCAAGTCTAAAATTGATGAATATCAAAAAGAAGTTTCTACAGTAAAAGTAAAAAGCCTCAAAAGCATGAATGAGTATGTGCAGCAAAATAAGGAAGAATTTGGTATGAATCAAGATAGTTGCACAGGCGGCGAAGCTGATACCCAAGATATAAATAGTGAAAGAAGATTGGTATTTATATCCTTATCAATGAATGAGCGAAATATAGAGCAAATTATCAAACAATCAAAAATATATGGATTTACACCAGTAATAAGGGGCTTTAAAAATGGCAGTTACATTGAGACGGCACAATATTTAGCATCTATAATTGAAAAAACAGGATATGGGGTTGCGGTAGATCCCGAGAGCTTCAAGGAGTTTGATGTTAAGGTAGTGCCAACATTTGTGGTTGCAGAAGCTGCATGTATTGGAGAAGGAGAGAGTTGCAAATCTTCTAAATACAACAAAATATCAGGTAATGTGTCGCTTGAGCATGTGCTTAGAACATTTGCGAAAAAAGATGATGTTTTAGGAGATGAAGTAAAGTGAGAAGAGAGTACATCATTTTATTAATAATTCTTGTAATAGGTCTGTTAGACCTATATCAGACCTCCTCTGCATATGCTAAAGAAATGAGTTTTGAAGAAGATATAGAAAAGTATAAAACCGAGGCTAAATCATTAATAAGCTCGGCTAATGATCCGAAATTAGCAGATACAACAAAAAGTCTAAAAGGTTTTACAGATAATCCAGAAGAAGGGTCTTTAAATGAGGAAGATCTGAGAATTAAAGGTGATGAAAAGATAAAAGGCAAAAATATTAAAGAAAATGAAGAAGAGGGTGAAAGAGAGGCAATAAATGCAGTAAAGCATTCGAATGCAAATAACCCACATAGGTCAAAATACACAGTTACAAAGTTAAAAAATAAGGCATTTATGAAAAAAAGTGCAGCAATAGTGGAAAATCCGATATCTGGGTTAAATGTGGCAGCTAATGCAGGATGTAAGATTGTAGGGGGTGATAAAGGAGGAGAGAATGTATCTTTTGAAGAATATTATGTAGATGTTGAGGATATGCGAGTAAAAGAAGTAAAGCAAACATGCGAAGAGGATGAGGATAAGTTATTTTATTGTAATAGAAGTATTAAGGATGTGAATTGTAGTTCAAAGTCGCCATGCGCCTTTGATAAGGCGGAGGGGGAAGGTGGATTATATACAAGTGCAAGTAATAGAGATTTTGCAAGTGCAAGTGGTGGGCTGGCATGGAATTATAGTGGAGATATTTTGTCATTTGGAGAAACTGGTAAAAGGGGCACTTATTTATACGGCTCATTGGAAGATGGATCAGGAAGCTGTCATGTAAAAGATTTCGATGCAGTTTTCTACATTAAGGACAAAAATGATGTATCAGAGTTTAGAATAATACAGATTCATGAGAACAATCTTTTGAATATATCGGTAAATGGGCACTTAATTAGGGACGGGCACTCTCTAGGAAGGGGTGATTGTTGGCATAATGCAGGAAGAGAGGTATGGGATGATGTAAATTATGATATCAAGCATCTATTAGTAGAAGGAGAAAATAAAATAAACATTCATCTTGCATATACAAAGGGTGGGCATGCTGCTGTAAAAATAAGAGCAAAGCAATATTGCTGCAATAATTGGAGTGATGAATGGGAAAGCGATTGTCCGGTAAATGAATGATGATGAAAAAAATAGCAGCATTATTGATAGCAATTATTATCAGCAACACAGTAATAACCTCAGCAGTAGCAGGAGAATGTGTGAGAGTTGCAAGAGATTGTATAGAGCCAGCAGAAACCAGAGTGATTAATGGACATAGCATACACAGGGATTGCTGGAGGTACAACGATGCATATAAATGCAAGAATTATGCGAAGAATGATTGTTATGAATTTGATGATGAGTCTTATTGCCAATTAGAAAAGAGCGAATGCAAAGAAAAAGTCGGAGATTGGTGTGTTGCACAAAATAGAGAATATAAATGTGAGGAGGAGGAGAAATACATAAGAAAAGAAAAAAGATTTAAAGCCCCAAGCATAAAGAGAGAAAATATTGCAGAAAGAAAAAGGGTAGAATGTGGAGAAGAGGTGAAATGCATAGATGGAAGATGCTTTGATTCAAGTTATGAATCTAATGATGAAATGGGAGAGGCGGTAGGAGCGTTATCATCACTTAAAGAGATGCAAGATGAGGGGATTGAATGCGCTAAATGTCCTGAGGATCAGCCTGATTGCGTTCCTGATCCAAAAACTTGTAAAGTATTTAGGGGAGAGGTGAATAAATGCGTAATAATAAGGGGTCAATGGGTAACTTATGCTATTGCTGCGACTACAATATATTTTGCAGTTGCAGGAGTTGCAGCTCCGAGTGTATTCTCACAAGCAGGAGCAGGCAGCGTTTGGGGAGGTATGCCAACGGCATCTAAGTTAAAATTCATAGCGGCACAAGCTGCAAAATTAGGCTTGGCAAGTCTTGCAAAAGTTAACTGTTGCACTATGAAGGGCGTTCTTGCGCCATTTTGTGGAGGCAAATCTGCTGGGTTAATGGCAAAGAAGCAGCAGAGATTTTGTATACATGTAGGCGAATATAAGCACAGGAAAATTAAAGGGCTGGTAATCACAAATACCTATTGTTGCTTTAAATCAAGAATAGCAAAAGAAATACAGGAGCAGTCAAGAAAAGGAAATAAAAACACAAATTTCAAACCAATGATAAATAGGTCGTTTGGAGATGCGAGGAATCCTGATTGTGAGGGATTGAATATGGAAGAGATGCAGAATATGAATTGGGATAAGATAGATTTTGATTTCTTAGGAGAAGAGATAGAAAAGGCAGCATTATGGAAAAAGATGGGAGATATGACGAAAGCTATGGAGCATACAGAAAGGTTAATGGAGAATGAAATAAATGCAATAAAATCAGATTTTGCAGATAACATGAAAGATGATGGCGTGGGTGATAAAAGTGATGAAGATGATGAGAAGGGGGAGAAAGAAGATGAGACTGTAGAAATTGATGACAAGAAGTTATTTATAGAAAAAATGGATAATCCACATAAAGAGCCAGCCAAGCAAAAGAAGCCAGATGGTAGGAAAAAGAGCAGGGATATAAAGGATGAAACAGAGTTAGAATATAGGCAAGATATTTATAAAAATAGAGATAAAAAGGGGTTGTAATAGGTATGGCAATAATGTATAATATAAGTATTAATAAGCAATATAACACAACAATAAATATATGGTGCAATATGAAAAAATCAGTTAATCTTAGCCTTGATCACAGAATTCATAATCTACTCTCAGATCTTGCTGCAAAATACCATGTCCCCAAGACAAAAATAATGGAAGATGCAATAGAGATGTTTGCAGAAAGCAAGTCAAAACAAGAGAGCAGTATATTGACTTTTTCTGGGAGCTTAAAAGAAGAAGAGGGTCTAGGTATTTTAGAAACTATAAAAAGAGATAGGCGTAACAAAGATATGGAGGTGTTAAAGTGAAATATTTGTTAGATAGTGATACGATTATTTATTATTTAAATGGAGATAGAAATCTAGCTGATAAAATTGCTAAAGTACCCTCCGGTCAACTTTGCACAAGTACAATTAACGAAGCAGAGTTATTTTATGGCGCATATAATTCAAAGCATGTAAGAGGCAATATTGATTTACTAAAAAGATTCCTAACTTTTTTTGAGATTGTAGCATTTAATGAAGAATCTGCAAATATGTATGGAAAAATCAAAACCATCTTGAATAAAAAGGGCGAGCTAATTGCAGATATGGATTTGTGTATAGCTGCAATTGCTATGTCGCATAAAATGACTTTAGTGAGCAATAACACTAAGCATTTTGAAAGAATAGAGGGTTTAAAATTAGAAAACTGGAGAGAGAAATGAGATTATCTATTCTTATGCTGACTGTTATTTTTATGTGGATGCCAAGTAAAGGATTTGGAAACGAATCCTTTTACAAGGAAAAAGCAAGAGGATGGCACTGGTATGAGAAGAAGGTAAAAGATAATGAGAGATTAGAAGATCAAGGCAAAGTCATGACACCAAGTGAGCAGGTAGATGCACTTAGGCAGGAAACAAAAGAGAAGTTGCATAAAGCGATGATTGAGCCAACTCAAGATAACGTGAAGGAATATATCAAATCACAAAAAGTAATAGGAGATTCAAGTGAGGGATTCTCAAAGATGTGGATGAAAGTAATATATAATAATCCAGAATTAGACCCAACAGTGAAAAACCCCACATCAGAGCATGCACTTAAGATATCAAGGACTCAAACAAGTCAGAAGAAAAAAGATAATATAAGGGCGATGAGCAAGGAATATGGGCTGATATATTTCTTCAGAGGAGATTGTGAAATGTGCCAAGGATTTGCAAGCGTTGTTAAGGGCATAAGTGAGGAATATAACTGGGATGTAATGGCAATCAGGATTGGAGATAAAGGGCATGAGTTGTTCCCAGATGCTAAACCAGATAATGGAATAGCAAAAAGGCTTAAAATTACACATGTGCCAGCATTACTAGCAGTCCATCCAAAGACAGGAGAAATAGTGCCACTAGCATATAATTACATCACAGAAAGAGAGATAGAGGAAAGATTAAATACGATTATAGGGGATAGATGATTGGGAGAATAAAAACATTAATATTTTCATTAATTGCAGTTATAGCAATCAATATAACCGCAAAAGCAGGAGTAGGAGGAGAGATGGAGAGGCTTTATAAATCTTTTGGAGGAGGAGCTAATGTTACTAAGGGAGGTGCATATCATACACAAAGCGGAGGATATTATAGTGGCGGAAGTTTTTATGCAAGAGTACCAAATAGGACTCTCCAACCTTTTAATTTCCAACCACCAAGCATAAGCGCAGGCTGTGGAATAGATATGTTTGCAGGGTCATTTAGTCATATTAAATTTGAAGAATTGGTTAAACATAGCAGAAATGTCATGGGAGCAGGGGCTGGATATGCATTTAACTTGGCATTACAGGAATATGTTCCAACAATCTATAACACTATGAATAAACTAAGCGATATAGCTAGGGAGATTAATAACTTAAGTATAGATGGATGTGGTGCAGGAGCAGCATTAGTGGGTAGTGTCTGGGGACAGACTGATGAATCAAGTAAAATATTGTGTAATGCTATGGGAAGATCAAATAAAAAATATATGGATTACGCACAAGCGAAGCAAAAATGCAGCGCAGAGCATGAGAATAGTGATGTGAATAAGAACAAAACCAAAGAATATGAAGATCAACTGGGAGATGAGTTTAATATTGCTTGGAAGGCAATTAAAAAAGGAGATGGATTAGGAGATGGCAGCAACTCAGATAACAAAGGAGTGGCAGAATTGCTAATGAGTATATCAGGTACAATCATAGCGAAGCAAGACGGTAGTGGCAAAGATGCAAAATTATCAGTAATGCCTTATGCATCTCTTACGAAGGATGATTCAATAATAGATATGCTCCTTTATGGTGATAACAAAGGAAGTGGCAAGGCAACAATTTACAGATGTAGCGATGATGAATGCCTAAATATGAAAGAAGAAGCATTTACAATTAAAAAAACTGAGGCATTAGTGCCTAAAATAGAAAGAATGCTAAGAAGTATGTCGGACAAAGCAAGGAATCATACTGGGAGATTATCAGCAGCAGAGCAATCATTAGTAGAGCTTACGCAGATACCAATTCTTGCAATTATAGCAGTGCAAAATGGCTATATGGTAGGAAACGCTGTTATGAATGTAAATGAATTTGTAGATTCTATAGCCTATGATTATGTACTTGGGTATCTGGAGAGGCAACTTGATTATGTGGAAGTAAATCTTAAAAACTTAGAAAAAGTTCAAATGTCAGGTAAGGCAATAGAAAGCTTTAAAAAAGATATAGCAGAAGTGAGAAGAGTGATAAGCACTAAGAAATTTGGTGCATATCAAAGGATGCATGCAACGATTAGTGTAATTGAAAAATCGAAGTTAATGGAGACTAAAGTAGAAAGCATGTTTTATAACTATAATGAAGTGAAATCATGAGCAATATACCGCATACAGTCTATACATATGGAGGAGGAGAGCAGCTCTGGCTGATTTTTAATGCGATAGCCACCTTATTCAAAGATGGTGGTTATATGATGGTCTTTTACATTGCATCCGTGATGTTTGGAATATGGGTGTTGATACATTCGATTATAAAGGGTGATTCAATGATACCGCTTAAATGGATGTTTTGGGTATGGGTGTGTTTAGAAGTGATATTAATACCAAAAACAACTATTATGATAATAGACCCAGTTACGCAATATGAGAGGCATGTAGATAATGTACCGTATGTTCTAGGCTCATTTGCAGGCGTAATATCTGGAGTAGGTCATGGGATTACAGAGAGAATAGAAACATTTTTTAGTTTGCCAGATTATCAGAAATATAGCGAGAAAGGTCCGATGTTTGCTTCTAAAATTATGAAGAATATGGGGAAGTATAGAATAAGAGATGGGAACTTAAAAGAGAATATGACAAGGTTTATAAAAAGATGTGTAATACTTGAGTCATTAAGTGGTGGTAAGTATACAGTGGACGATCTAAGAACAACAAAGGATATATGGGATTTAGTAAAAAATAATGCCAATCCAGTTATAGGTTTTAGCTATAGAGGCAAGGGTGGTACAGAGATATTATCCTGCAAAGAGGGAGTAAAATTAATAGATAAAGACTTAAAAGAGCAGGTGGGGAAGCTATCGTCATTTATGGGAAGACAATTAAAACTGGATGCTAAAAAAAACACCACAAGCCAAATGTTTGGAAATTTCTTTAAAACAGAGATTGTGGATAGTTATCATTTTATGTCAGGAATTGCAGATAGTGCTGAGAACATCTTAAGGCAAGAGATGATGGTCAATGCTATAGAAGATGCTAGAACAAGTTATGCAGTTGCAAAATCCACCATTCAGCAAAGATCATGGCATCATATCACAGGAGAGCTGGCGTCAAATATGCTAGTAACAATGAAAATAGTGCTGGAGGCATTAACTTATAGTTCATTTATATTTGTGGCAATTATGGTTATGTTGCCTGGTGGGATTAACATACTGGGTAAATATTTTGGCATATTAATGTGGCTTCAATTATGGGCGCCTCTATATGCTATATTGAACATGGTTCTTGCAACGGCTGCAAGATATAAAACTCAAACAATGCTTGGGGGAGACGGATTAACAATGTTGAATTCTGTGGGAATTGCAGGATTGCATGCAGATATTGAGGCAATTGCAGCAATGTGCAGCGCATCTATTCCATTTATATCTTATGCATTAATACAGGGAGGAGTGGGGTCATTTATGCATTTAGCAGGAACTATGACAAATGCAATGAGTGGATCAGCGCAATCCTCTTCAAATGAGATAACATCGGGTAATCTAGCGATGAATACCGTATCATATGGCAATAGAAGTCAAGCAATACAAAATGGCTTTAAACATGATGAGGCACTTAGTTATAAGGCAGGTCGCATGGAAATGGAAACAATGTCAGGAGCTATGCAATTTGCAACTCCTTCAGGAAATTTACATGGAGTAGGAGGGCAGGGACTTACAACATCAAAGCTTGTAGATACTGCAACAATTGGTAGAAATATGACTAATAGCTTCAATTCAGCCATAAGTAATGAATTAGGACAAGTTGCAAATTATCAGCAGAGTGCGGAAAGATCTCAGGCGTTAGTAACGGATGATTCTAAGAATTTATTGCAATCTGCAACTAGAAATATTGGTCAAAACAAAAGCTGGACTATTGCTGAGAACTCAAGATATGCAGACTCAATTAATAAAAGTATTCAGTTCACTAAAAACCTTTCTAAAAATCATGGTTATACGGAGGGACAAGCAGCAGAAGTATCTATGGCTCTTGGGGGTAGTTTAGGATTTGTCAGTGCAAAATCAAGCTTTAGCAGCCAAGCTGCTTTTAATAATGCAGTACAAAAAGGAAGAAATTTAGCAGAATCACAAGGAATGACGCAGCATTTAGAAAAAGGTACGTCTCATATGCAGGATGTGAAGTTTTCAGAAGGAATGGGAGAAGAGAAGAGATTATCAGCGAATTTACAAATGAATCTAAGTAAAAGGCAGAGTGCAACTACATCTGCGAGTAGCCATCAATCAATTGCTGATAAATTGACACAAACAAGAGGGATAGCTCAATCCCTTGGTATAGGAATCAACGAGGATGCAACAGAAAAGTTAATTGATTTTATGGCTGGAGAAACATTAAAAGGTAGAACTGAGCCACTTGGAAGACAAGGGGCAATACATTTTTTAACAAATCCACATAGACCATATGATTATGATAATTCAATAAATGCGTTTGCAGAAGATGTGTATAAAAAACAGCGGAAGAGCATAGAGCAAAATAAATTATTTGATAATATTGATACTACATCTCAAAAAGCTGATTATAAGGAGCGTAAAACAGACAATAAGAAAAACTTTAAACTGAAAGTAGGGGGTGATGAGGACAATAAAATCGACGGAGAATATGGAAAATTCAATGAGCTCCTAGCCAAGAAGCCTGATGAAAAAACCACGAAGGAATATTTTGATGAGCAAGCTGAAGTGGTAACAAAAGGTGATGTTGCAACTAACAATAAGCTAAAGATAAACGAAGATCTTAATAATAAAAAGGTACAGAAAGACTACCAAACATATGAGACAACGGATGGCAAAAAAATAAACATAAAGGATGAAACAAGAAATAAGTCAGGCGAAGTTAAAGAGAAGGTTAAGCAGCAAGAAATTGGACTTACAACAGAAAAAACTGATTTAAATAAAGAGTACAATAAGTCTTCAGAGAGAACTTTACCAGGCAAAGCAACTGGAATCAGCATAATACCTGAGGAAGAGCGCAATGCACATATCAAGCCATATGGTCCTAAATGGAAAGTAGATAAAGTAAAAGCTATGAAGTTAAAAAAAGAAGGTGAGGTAAGCGCTCAGGCTCAACAAGTAAATACTGCACCAAGCAAAAAAGATGCTGCTCCGGCGATTGATCACAACTCTAATCAAAATCAAATAAAAGATCCAATAAATAGGGCAGCTTCTTTGAAAACGCAGGATAGTCCAAGCATATTAGATTCTTCTGCTATAAGTGGCAACCGTACTGCTCCTGCTGCACAATCAAAAACAAATGATAATAATGCAAAGGATAAGCAGGAAGAGGCAAAGAAGGGTTTTGCAAATCTCAATGATATGAGTAAACAAACATATGAAGCTAAAACCTATGCAGAAATAGAAGAGGATAAAGGAAAAAAAGATGCAGCAATCCCTTCTAACATAAGTGGTACAACTGCTGACAGAAATGCAACTTACAATCAGCCATCTAACCACGATATAGCTACTAATAATGCAACAGGAGATATAAGTAACAGGCAAGAAGTAGGTAATGAAATCAAACAAGAAAAAACAAATAGCAGTATAAATATAAGTGCTCCAATAGCAGGCAACGAGAGTGTTAATGATGCAACTCAAAATAATAATGAAAATCTAGAAAGAAAATTAGATAGCAATCAAAGTGATCAAAATTTAAATAAATTACAGAATACTAATCAGTCATCTCAAGAAAACCAGATTTATGTGAAGAAGAGTGAAGTGCAGCAGGACTCAGCGCAAGAGTCCACAAAAACCCAACTAAGTACTACTACAGCAACAAGTATCCCCTCTAGCACAGAACAAAGCCCTGTTAACTATGAGCCTTCTAAGCAATTACAATCTAGTAGCGCTTCTCCATTGGGAGCAGCGGATAACAAAGATGATAATTTAAATCAGAATAACGCAGGCTCAAGTGCTAATAGTACGAATATAAGAGAGAGCGAGCCAAACTATAATAATTCACCTGACTCAAAGCAAGTTACTATCAACCAGCCCAGTGAGCTACAAAGTTCAAATATTCCTCAAATAAAAACAAAATCTCTAATGGAGGATAATTTAACAAGAGAAAAGCCCAAAGTTATAACAAAGATAGTGCAGCAGCAAAATAGTGATTCAAGTAAAGAGATGCGAGAAAAAGAGGCAGCAGCAATGAAAAAATTACAAGAATAGGAGAATTGAAAAATGCAAAATGAACATAATAGCCCAAATAATGAACATGAAGGTATCTCCAGAGTTAATAAAAACTCAGGGAAAGTAAGTAGTATAAAAAAAATAATAATTACATCAATTATCATTACTTTAGCATGGTTTATTTTATACTGGGTATCAAGCTATTCCAGTCACAAAAACACAGTAGAAAGTAAGATAGAAGCTCACAACAAAATGGTAAAAGAAGGTAAGGAGAAGATCACTAAAGAAATGGATAAAAAAGTTTCTGATCTAAAAACAAAGATGAGTCCAATGCTTGATATGAAAGATGATTTAAGAATCCAAGGTGATTTACAAAGCGAGTATTCACATGTGGATAGTCAGAGAAGAATGGAAGAAGCTGCTAACAGAGAAGATTCAAGAGATGAAAGAGTGCTTAAGGAGTTAAAAGCAAGGGCTGCTTCTCATGATTGGCACGACAGATCAGGGGAATTAGCATCTGCTCTTAAGTACTTATCTTGCGACGACACAGCAGAAGGAGAAGTCTTTAGGAGGAGAAGTTCCATCATAGCTAGAAAAAATCTTGCAAAAAAATATGTTGTAGATGTTCAAAGATTAGAGTCATTGAATTATATAGACGATTGGGACAGAGCTACCATAAATAAAAAAAAGGCATTTATAAAAGGGGCTGAGGCAATCAATGAGAATATGAGTGATGCAGAAGTGCTGCAAGATATGATAGCAACAGATGACGTATTACAAAGATGTAGGGCTAGAGCAGAGAAAATGATCCCAGCATATTTAAAATATGACGGAACAGGATTAATTTTCATTTACTTTGGTGAAGTAAAAAAAACTGCCGATCTATTTGGGGTGGATATTGATTGGACAGTTCCTTTAATGATAAAAAAAGAAAGAGATTGGTATAAAAAATGGAAAGGAGGCAAATTAAATGGTGAAGGACCTTGTGAGTTCCAAGAAAGAATGGATAAGGAGTATAAAGCATTAGGGGATCATCCAAGCCTTAAAACAGAGTTATTTCTACACTATAGAAATAAAAGATCAAGAATGGAGAGTGCCATCGAATCATGTTTAAAAGGAGGATCTTACCCTAGAAACCAAAAGCTGAAAAATTTATACAAAGAGAAAAAGAAAAAGTTTGAAAATTGTTACAGGTCAACCAAGCGAGTTGCTGATTTACCAGATTGTTTTGAGAGGCAAGATGCGTTTTACAAAAGGCAGGAGAGAATCCCCAAAGAAATAGAAAAGGAGATAGAAAGAAGTAGGAAAGAATTGAGTATTAAGTGGTAGATGGATGGCAATTAGGAAAAAGAAAATAGAAAGCATAATTCTCATATTGCTACGCAAACCTACTCTAATAGGCTTTTTAAGTCTTTTGGCATATGGATGTTATGCATTTATATCGTGTCCTTCCGGTAAGCCTGCGTGACAGATCATGTGGATAAATGGTAAATTTGACCTTAAATAAAAAAGGCAAGTTACTATGCAAAAAATTACACTTGAGAAAATACGCAATGATATTGTTGAATGGCGGAAAAGTA
>CAJQNX010000095.1 GCA_905479795.1 uncultured Candidatus Midichloriaceae bacterium
ACGATGTTTTCTTCATTAAGTGAGAATTTTATAAAAACCTTTGATAAAATTAAGCGCAAAGGTACGCTATCGCAAGATGATTTGGATGTAGCTTTACGTGAAATAAGAATATCAATGCTTGAAGCTGATGTTGCATTAGGCGTTACAAAAGAGTTTATTTCTAATATAAAAAACAAAGCTATTGGAGAAGAAATTGTCAATAGCGTAACTCCTGGGCAAATGATAGTTAAAATTGTTCACGATGAGTTAAAAAACATTTTAGGAGCAGAAGAACAAGATATAAATTTAAAAATATCACCTCCTGCAATAATAATGTTAGTTGGGCTACAAGGTGTTGGCAAAACAACAACCGCTGCTAAATTAGCGGTATATTTAAGAAAAAAATATAAGAAAAAAGTGTTACTTGCATCGTTAGATACATATAGACCAGCTGCCCAAGAACAACTTGCAACTCTTGGTAAGCAAGTCTCAATTAATACACTACCCATTGTTCATGAGCAACTTCCTCTTGATATAGCCAAAAGAGCAATTGAAGAAGGAAAAGCCGAATCATTTGATTTAATAATTTTAGATACTGCAGGTAGATTACATTCCGATGAAAAGTTAATCGATGAAATTGTTTCTATAAAGCGTATAGCCAATCCCATTGAAACTTTATTAGTAGCAGATTCTATGGCGGGGCAAGACGCAGTGAATAGCGCTAAAAAATTTCATAACTCTATAAAATTAACAGGAGTTGTATTAACGAGAATTGATGGTGATTCAAGAGGTGGAGCAGCACTGAGTATAAAATATGTTACAGGGTGCCCTATTAAGTTTATTGGGCACGGTGAAAAAATATCTGATTTAGAAAAATTCTATCCTGAAAGAGTAGCATCAAGGATTCTTGATATGGGAGATGTCGTTACTTTGGTTGAGAAAGCTATAGATACAGTCAGTGAAGAGGATGTTGAACAATTAACCAGGAAAATGCAAAAGGGTAATTTCGACATGGAAGATTTGAGGAAGCAGCTCAATAATTTGAAAAAAATGGGAGGTATATCTTCAATAATGGGTATGTTACCAGGTTTCAAAGGGATAAAGCAAGCTTTGGGCTCAGATAAATTTGATAAAAGCGTTATAAAGAGACAAGAAGCAATAATAGATTCTATGACGAAAAAAGAAAAAAGATATCCAAAAATAATGAATGCATCAAGGAAAACTAGAGTAGCCAAGGGAGCGGGAGTTACTGTTCAAGATATTAATAAATTGTTGAAGCAATTTTTGGAAATGCAAAAAATGATGAAAAAAGTAGGGAAATTTGACGAAAAGAATTTAAGAAATTTTGGAAACATGCTAGATAATAAATATAAAAATAAAATTTTATGAAAAATCTGAAGGATAATGAAAAAATAAAAAAGCTATCTGAAGCTTTAAGAAAAAACCTAAAGAGAAGGAAAGCAAACGATAAAAAAGATAATGATGAGACAAGTATGAAAAATAAATCTATTAAGTTAGCTATGGTATTGATTTTATCAGGCATGCTAGTATCCTGTGGTAAAAAAACAGAAAGAGTTGGATATTTTTTAAGTGATGAAAAGCTAGATGCTATAAAAATAAACCAAACCTCTGAAAAAAATCTCTTGGAAGTTTTAGGAGAGCCTACTGTAAAATCAAATTTTGGACCAAAGACCTACTATTATATGGAACGCCAGTATGAACAGGTGGCATTTTTTCAGCCAAAATTAAAAGAGCAAAAAATTGTGAGCATAGAATTGGATTCAAAAAATATAATCAAAAAAATTACTATGTACAATGCAAAGGATGCAAATATTTTGAATTATGACTCTGATCAAATTACAATAAAAGGTAATAAAATTGGGGTACTAGAACAATTTGTAAGCAATATAGGGAAATTTAGTTCTAACGCACAGAAAGGTAATGCAAACTAATTTTTAAACTAGTGAAGTATTATTATCATAACAATGATTATTATATTTAGTAAAAATAATTACCTAGAACAAGCTCTAAGGAATTTCAAAATATATCAAAATTTAAAAATCAAAACAACTCAAGATGAAAATCAATTAGAGGGAAAAGATAGAATCTGTATAATAGATGAAATGGGAAGTTTTAACAATCAATGTCAAATTTCTATTACCTTATCAAAGATAGGAACTGTAGATTTAAAAAAACCTTTTCACATCTCAAGTTTAAATATTTTGATTATTAAGTGTTTAACAAAACTTAATAACTATATATTTCTAAATAAATTTTCTTTTTTCTATAATGAAAGATTATTGATAAATAATGATGACAAAGTTATTAAATTGACTGAAAAAGAGGCAAGTTTGTTAAATTTTATTTTAAAAAGCCCAACTTTTACTATCAATAAAAATGAGGCTCTTGATAAATTATGGCAGTACAATATTGACTCAGAAACATCAACTCTTGAAACACATATCTATCTTTTAAAAGCAAAATTCAAAAAGCTAGGCTTTGAAGATGCATTATCAATTCAAAAAGATAAAATGAATTTTAATATATAAGTTTGGTATGTTAATTGCTGTATATGCTAGTGGACATTATAAATGTATTAAATGACAGACATAGCTACACAGATAAATAAGCCAAATTTAACTACACAAGGAACTCAAAAATCTTATGATTTTTCGGATGGTGAGCAAAGCAAAGGCACTGATTTTGATGCTATATTGCGAAATATATCTATTGAATATGAGGAAAAGGTTCAGTCAACAAGTGATACAAACAATACTCAAAACATATCAGCCAGTTGTGACGCTGCAAATACTGACGAAGTTACAATAGAGGAATATTTGCAAATTGTGCCTAGGCAAATTGCTATAGATATTAGAATTCAAAATGACTTAAGCCTTCTAGCTTTGGATGAAAATATCCCAATCGCTGATGGAAACGAAGCACAAGATACTTGCAAGCTAGCAGAGCTAGATTTTTTTTGCACGCCTACTCAATTGTCCTATGAAGATTATGCGCAAGGTGAGGAAAGCAATGACGCTGCTTTATTGCAAGCAAAAATAGAGGCTACCGAATTTACTGGTGATGATATTAGGTTCATTGGAATAGGGAAAAAAGTTGAAGTAGACTTTCCAAAAATCCAATTAAAATATTCAGAATCAGGAGTATATTCCCAAAATAAGGTAGATACTTATGATAGTTTGCCATTTATTTCATCTGAGGTTGATACAAAAGATATAAGAGGTGCAGAATTTGTTGATTTGAGTTCTAAATTTAGTGAAAATCTATCTGATGCAGATTATAGATATGGGCATAATGCTTACTACAATAGTACAAAATCAATTACGAATGCTAAGATGAATTTTTCTTTGGATAGCATAGGCAATAAATTGGTTAATCAAGTGAATTTTTTAATATCTGCCACAGCTAATCAAAAAGATAACAATACTATAGTACAATTAGAACCTGCAGAACTGGGTAAAATTGAAATAATAGTCAATAATCAAGGAAAAGAGAGAAACATCATTGTTAACTCCGATAAAATATCCACATTTGAGCTTTTAAAAAAGCATAGTGATGAATTTTTAAGTAGTGTCAAATCAAGTGATTCTGAAAATGGCATTGCAACTAATCTCACTTTTAATTATAAAGATTTGAGCCAAAATAATCAGGCTGAGGATCAGTCACAAAAGGGACGAATGTCAGTTGAAGGAAAAAATAATACCGTATTAAACGGAGTTGCAGAGCATAGAATGTCACTTATATTCATGCCATTTGATATTGACAAAAATGTAGACGTATGGGTATAGTTAAGTTATATAACGGTTTCAAGTTTGCTTTATGTCTGGGGTAGAATCATCAAAATTAAGTCCAAATTCTTCTGATAACGGTACAATTGATAAAATTGCGAAAGAAAGAAAAGCTTTAGCAGAAGAAAAGCAACGCTTTATGAGCTTTTTTGTAGAATCTTTAAAAGGACAAGATCCAACAGCACCTACGGATCATTCTCAAGTAATTAACACCATGCTATCATATCAAAATACAACTAATTTGATGGATATTAAGGGATTATTATATGATTCATTGCATGAAAGTGATGAAACGAAATTATCTAATATTTCTCGTCAGCTTGGTCAGGGAGTGATAATTAAAGGTAATGATATTGATCTTATAGAATCGGAAGAGAATGGTAAAAAAGTTTTGAAAGCGGAGATGACCTATCAGTTAGAAGATAAAGCGAAAAGTGTCAAAATTTTAATTAAAGATAAAAATGATGTAGTAATTGCAGAGATAGAGAATGCTGCAAAAAACAAAGGAATTAATACATTTACGTGGGATGGAAAGCTAACTAAGGATGGGTCTGATACTGGAATGGCTAAGCCTGGCAAATATACCTATGAAGTAGTCGCTAATGACTCAAGCGGTAATAACATGAAAGCAGTTACCTATAGTGGCATTAAAAACACTATAGACAAAGTCTTTTTGGATTACAAAGGTTCCCCTGTATTTAATTCAGGTGGAAAACAATTTTATCAAGATCAAATTTTTGGCTATCAAGCTGGCAATGATGCTGGTGGCAATAATTTATTAAACTTAAAAAAATATGGAGTAAAAGATTTGGGTGCATAATTTTTTACCACAACTACCAAAGCATAACATCAGTTTGAAATAGTCATCTTTTATCGGGCAGAGATAATTGACGTTAATAGAATCTCAGTTCGAAGCTTCTTTTCTCTGCATAAAGGGTGAAATAAAATTTATAAAAAATATTCAAAATGCGCACATTGTCATGATTGCACTTGTAATGCCTACATTATGTATTATATGCCTGCAACTCATATGCTTTGCATATAACTGGTAAGATTTTATAAATTCGCTCAATGATTCTTAATTCCATGGATGCAGAAAATTAAAAGCTCTAAACTGAGGAGTTATATAGGGTTTTTATCCCCCAAATGCATATGAAATTATTCCAAAAATTAATCTATAAAAGCAATGGCTGAGTTCTTAAATTACAACTATCTTTATTGTGCGACTTTAATATATGAACTTTTCCTTAAATTCTTAATAAAATTCTTTAAATTTAGGTTCAATTTTTGATTATAAAGTATATTTCTAACTTCATTCTCACTGAGTTGTTTCTGCACAGCACTTAATTTTTTTATATCACTAATTTTTAAGATAATAATACTATCGTTTGTTTCAATAGGCTTGCTTATAGCTCCGACATTAAAAGCATTGCCGAATGAATCACCGATACTATTGGATAAATCAGCCATCTTAACCCAGCCAATAAATCCATTATTTAAGGAAGTTTTACCCTGTGAAAATTGTTTTACCAAATTTTCATAAGATTCTCCCTCATTTAGCGATGAATAAATGCGAGTTAGAGTTTTTTCAAGATTCTCATGACTAGCTCTATCCTTATATAGAATGATTTCACAAAGCTTAAGTTCTGTAGCAGGATTTATCTTTGATGATTTATTAAAGCTTTTAGAGATGGATTTTAAATTATCTGCTACTTCCTGCTTTGAAACAGAGGTCTCTGATTCTATTTGATGTTCAATTAGTTTTTTTAATAAAAGTTGTGATTTTATATAATTGAACAAACTCTGTTTGGTTATCTTAAATTTTTTAGCTAATTCATCCAAGCTATTTAATCCACGATCACTCACTATATCATTGATATATTGATCTACATGCTTCTCTGAAATTGAAATGTTATTCCTTCTCCCTATTTGAGATAATAATTTTTCATCAATCATTGATTGGATTATATCAATTTTTTGATTAGCATTAATTTTTATGTTATTTAAAGATTCTAATAATTGAATTCTATTTTTTAGTTCGAATGAAGTAATAATTTCTTCATTAACATAAGCAATAATTGTATCTTGGTGCGAATGGGCAAAAGTAGTGCTAAATAGTATCACCGATACAATAAGAGATTTGCTGATTAAAATAGTAAATTTTTTCCTGATATTCATAATTATACTAATTAAAGATAGGCTCTATTTTCAAATAAGTTGTAACCGAAGAGTTTAAATCCTTTGGTCTTGAATTATCTCTTATTACACCAAAATTTATCTTTAAACAATCTCCTTTATAAAATAAGCCTATTTCATTGCTGATCCATTTGCTTTTTGCCTCTTTATTTTTTTCAATTTTGATTTTAGAACCAAGCCTTCTTCTTGCTCCTGTTTCAATTCCCCAATGGCTATTAAAGTTATAAGTAAATTTAACTCCAACTTCTTGGTTATATGCATTATGAGCTTTGTTAATATATTTTTTATTAATAAAAATATATTTTAAATTAACACCAGTTTTGCTATGTTGTATTTGAAAATCTAATTCATTTTTTATTAGATTCAGGTGATTGGGAGTTAGGCTAACATTATCAATTATTGAGATTTTATCATCTAATTGGGCATAAAATTTACCTACAATTTCTGTTTTTAATGAATTAAATTTATCATCCCATGTATAAGAATGATTCTTCACGTTAGTATTTACTGATTTATTGAGCTTATAACTTTGCCCTAAAATCATTCCATACGTATTGTTTCCTGTGTAATAATTGGTTCTAACGCCAAAATTTAATCTTGATCCAATCTCAACGTTATCTTTACCAGTAAAAAAATTTGATGAAAATATATTAGAGGTACTAATTATTTGTGATTGACCATCTTCATTTAGAAAATTCTGCGTAGTATTTGAGTTATATGTAAAATTGACAATAGGCTCTAAGATCAAATTTTTGCTTCCAATAAATTTTATAAATGGCCATTTCCAATCAATGGACAATTTGCCGAGCAATCTGTTTTTTATTCCGCTTTTTTCCGTCCCTGTTATATTATAATAATCGTATCTAATTGACGGATTAATATTTAAAATTTGTCCAACTGGCAGCGCTATATCATGAAATGAATCAAGTTGAAAAGTGCCTCTTGTATAGCTTATTCCTTCGGCTCTTCTTAAATTCAAAATATCGGTGGAAAGTGCTATATCAGATATGAAAGGTGAATCTAAAGGCAATCTATTATAAGTTCTAATCCAGGGTAACACATATGGAGTATTATTATTTTGTAAATTATTATTTCTTAAATTTTGAAATGAAATACCTTCAAGAGTTAATAATTGGTTTTTATTCTCCTTTCTTAATGAAACATTACTAGTTAAAATATCATCATCATTTATATCATACTTTTTTGTAAGAATTTTATCCTTATCAAACAACTTTTGAAATTTATAATTTAAAAAATAGTTGTTGTTAAATTGAAAATCACCCTTTGAATTTATATAACCTTTGAATGTATTTTTTTTATTTATCTCCTCCGTATCATTTATCAAATCACCATTTATCTCGTATTGCCCATATTTCGTAAGATATCGCATATTTACACTATTTAGCATATGGCTTTTATTACTTATCGTTGGGGTGTAAGTTAAATCCATTTGAGGTGTAATATTAAAATAATAAGGGATTGATACTTGTAAACCAAGTACATTAGAATTTTTAAATTTGGGAACTAAAAAACCACTTTTTCTATGTGAATTTGGTGTAGGGATAGAGAAATATGGCAAATAAAATATGGGAACTCCAAATAATTCTATTTTACTATTTTTAAATTCTACCTTCTTTTCTTTTTGATCTAAAGTAGCTTTTTTAGCCCTTATTTGCCATAAAGGTGTGTTTGGAATAAAATTATCTTTACATACTTTGCATGTAGAAAAGACTAAATTTTGAACTATAAAGGTATTCTTATCTACCATTTGAGCAAAATCAGAAGATAACAAACCTTTGTGTCCAATCCTAGCTTTAAACCTTATAATTACACCTGTATTATTTTTTTTATCAAAAAAGGCTTTGTTACCAAAAAAGTAATTTTTATCATTATTACTAAATACTAAGTCACCAACAGCATATAAATAATTATTTTTTTTATCATATATCACTTTATTGGTTACAATACGAAAATTATTTTGTTCAATATATACATTTCCTTGTGCGCTAATTAACTCCTCTTTTTTATCATAAATCAGCTCATCTGCTTCGATGGTGATTTGATTATGCGCTTTTTTTTCATTTTCATCCAGGGCAAAGCAAGAAAAAGAATGAGAAATTAATACAATAGCAAAAAATGGTTTTATAAGATTAATCATCAAATTCTTCTAGCAGTAAAAAAATAACTTATATAAAGAAATAAAAACAGTATACTTAACCAAAAACAATGACTTTGTAAACAAAGTAATATTGATGAATGAAATAATTGAGTTACAAAGAACTTTAAAAGAATACCATATCACTCCTACCAAGCGATACGGACAAAATTTTTTAGTGAATAACAACATCATTAACAATATCATTAGGTCTTTAGGTAATATACAAGATAAAAATATACTTGAAATTGGTCCAGGAATCGGAGCTCTTACAAATGATTTGCTAAAGACTAATATTAAATCCTTATTTGTTGTTGAAATTGATAAAAAAATACTACCAATTCTTAATAAAATTCAATTAAATACAGATAAAAATTTTAAAATTATAAATGGAGATGCATTAAGAATTGAGGAAGAAAGCATTATTGACGGATATTATACAATTGTAGCAAATTTACCATATAATATTAGTACTTTACTTATTGTCAAATGGCTTAAAAAACTGAGCAATATTAATGAAATTATAATTATGTTGCAAAAAGAAGTAGCTGATAGAATTTTAGCTCAATCGTCAACGCATGCTTATGGAAGGTTAAGTGTTTTAGCTCAATTTACTTGTGATTGTGAATTATTATTTGATGTAGAGCCAGAAAACTTTTTTCCCGTACCCAAAGTAACTTCATCAATAATTAAATTAACTCCTAAACAACAGCAACCCACTACCAGAGAAATAAATAATATTGAAAAAATATGCAAAAGTACCTTTAATTTCAGAAGAAAAAAAATAAAAAAAAGCCTAGAGAATGTTTTTGACAATCCCGAAATTGAGCTAGAAAAACTTAAAATAGATTACAATAAAAGACCTGAGCAATTAACTGTTGATGAATTTTTCAAAATATCTACTATAATGAAATGATAGTAATTAATTTTTTATAAAGTGTGATGCAGTATTTTTTAACCAATCAAATTGAGCTGTGGTATGTTCTAGGGGCAGTATTAATGATTATAGAAATGTATTTAGGTGGAACAATTGGATTCTTTTTTGCAGGAATTGCAGCTTTTTGTGTAGCTTTATGCATGAAATTCAATCTAATTACTTTAAATACATTGATTGATCAAATTGGATTCTTTTTCGGATTTTTTTGTTTGTGGTCAATTGTTTTATGGAAACCAACGAAATATCTACTTAATATCGGCAATACAGAGGCATATCATAATATTGAGGGGGGTATAGCAACTGTATATAGTCATGATTTGAAAGGAGCGAGTTTAGGAGAAATTAAATGGTCAGGTGCTATTTGCAAAGCCAAATTAGCTCCATCTAATAAAAATAATATATTAAAAAAAGGGGACAATGTTACTATTGTCTCTGTAAAAAATAATATATTTATAGTAGAAAAATAAAATTAAATGTACTAGTTTGGAATACACATTTTTAATATAAAATTTTTGGGTTATTATGGAATATTTAGATATAAATTCTGGATTAGGATTGTTCTTTATAGTACTAGGTTTTTTTTGTTGGTTAGCGATAAAAATAGTGCCCCAGCAGCAAGCGTGGATAGTAGAAAGACTTGGTAAGTATAATAAAACACTTCAGCCTGGATTAACTTTTATTTTGCCATTTATTGATAAAGTCGCTTATAAACATACCCTTAAAGAAAAAGCCATTGATGTTATGCAACAATCTGCTATTACAAGCGATAATGTTACTTTAGCTCTTGATGGTATAATATACATTAGAATTATTAATCCTATGGATGCTTCATACGGTGTTGAAAATCCATATTATGCGGTTACACAATTGGCACAAACGTCTATGCGATCTGCAATTGGTAAGCTAGTTATGGACAAGACATTTGAAGAAAGAGAGTACTTAAATAATCAAATTGTTTCTGCAATTAATGAAGCTGCTGGTACTTGGGGGATCCAATGCATGAGATATGAAATTCGAGATATTACTCCATCCACAACTATTCTAAAAGCAATGGAAGCGCAAGTATCTTCTGAAAGGCAAAAAAGGGCTGATATTTTAGAATCAGAAGGAAAAATGCAGTCAATGATTAATATTGCCGAAGGAAATAAAAAACAAGTCGTATTAAATTCTGAAGCGGAAATGATGGATAAGATCAATAAGGCTAAAGGAGAGGCTGAAGCAATAGAGACAGTTGCTAAAGCAACGGCAATTAGCATTGAAGCCATAGCAGTAGCAATTTTGAAGAATGGAGGATCAGAAGCAGTATCGATGAGTATTGCTCAACAATATATTGAAGCCTTCCAAAAACTTGCAAAGAATAGCAATACACTAATTATACCGTCTGAGGTAGGTAATATAGGTGCAATGACAGCTCAAGCAATGTCGATTTTTGATCAAATGAAATTAAGTAAAAAATCTATAAACAAGTAATAATAAATAATGCTAATTTTAAAAAAAATAAAAAATTTTTTTAATCCGATATTATCCTTTAAGTTAAGTGATGCACAGTCCTGGCTAGATAAACTAAGATCAAAAATAAATGAGATTAAGATTAAGTCTCGAAATTTGACAAAAACTAATTACAATTTGGGATTATATCATTTCAATGCAGGTAATTTAAATGATGCAATTTTTAGATTTAAGTTATTAAAAAAATTTGGAATTAACTATCCTGATTTAGACTATCTATTAGGCAGATGTTATTTTGAAAAATTTAAATTTAAAAAAGCAAAGCCATACTTAAAGCATTGCATGGAGGAAAGCAATGCATCTAAATTTAAAAAAGAAGCTGAGCACTGCCTAAATATCATTAACAATAAAATAGACCAAATTCAATTTGTTCCATTAGAGATCATTGATCATAAAATTAACCAAGAATTTAGATTTCATCTTAGTGAATTTGAGAAATGTGTACATTCTTCGGAAAATTCAACCTATGAGGAATTAAAAAAAACCTTAAATGATACAGAAAAAGTATTTAATTTTAATGTATTAGATTTAGGATGCCACACAGGTTTATTAACCTATTTACTTAGAAAAAATCAGCTATTAAATTTCGCATTAGGCGTTGATTTAAATGATAAAGCTGTAAAACATTGTGAAAATTTATCGATTGGTAAAGATAAAGTTTATAATACTGTCATAAAAAAAGATATAAGTAGCTTTTTGGCATCCTCATCTAAAACAGATTCAAATTTTGATATAATTTTGGGGCTTGATTTAATTTCATATTCTACAAAAATAGAACCACTTTTATCTACATTACAATCTTATATTACTGATCAGGGTATTTTTTTATTGAATTACTGTTTTAAAGATACCCAAAAAGATAATTATGTACTTAATAGTAAATCTGAAAAATTTATTTATAACAAATCATTTGTTAACAATATAATTAAGAAATGTGGTTGGAATGTTGTAAAAGAGGAAGTTATGGAAGTTAAAAATGAGGAATATTCTCAAATTACATTAATTTTAAAGATTAATCATGCGCCTGATAGCTAATCGTTTTAATATTAAGCTTTTTATTGTATTTGGGTTATTCCTGACAACGTTGATGTTGCTGAATGTTAGAGGAGAAGATGTTGTTGATGAGGAAGATTATAGCTTAGATAATGATTACTATGATCAGAACCCTATTTTTAAAATCTATGATCCATACGAAAATTTTAATCGCAAAGTATACAAATTTAACAAGGTAGTTGATAAATATATCATTAGGCCTCCTGCAGAAATATATGGCGCAATTGTACCAAATCCTGCTAAAAAAGGCGTAAATTCATTTGTTAGTAATCTAAAAGAACCATTAAATATTTTTTATGGCATAATTCAGCTTAAACCTAATGAAGCATTTAACTCATTTTTTAGATTTTTTATTAATAGTACCTTCGGTATATTAGGTATATTTGATGTTGCAGAATTAGCGGGTTTAAAAAAACATAATGCATCGTTTGGTGGTGTTTTAAAATATTATGGCGCTAAGCAGGGACCATATATAGTATTACCCATTCTTGGGCCATCTAACTTTAGAGATGGATTTGGCAATATAATTGATATTGGAGCAGATCCAATAAATTTTGTCAAATTTAAAAATGATGCGAAATTTCTTAAAATTTATTATGGAACTAATATAATAGTTACCAGGGAAAAGTTTATTGGTGCAGATAAAACTTTATCTGAAATATCTCTTGATGAATATGCTGCATTACGAAATTTTTACTATCAAAAATTAAATAGGGAGAAATAATTATGGGAAATATTGTTAAACTGATAAAGAAAATTTTTATATCATTAAGTTTAGTTATAATGATTTTACATTCATCAATAGCTGAGGAAAAGCAAAAATTAATAGAATTTGTTAATAATACTGCCAAACAAGTAATCACAGTTATTGAATCTACAAATACTAATTCACAAAAAGAACAAAATCTTAGTGATATTTTTTGCAACTCAGTAGATATAACTTGGATGGCAAAGTTTGCTTTAGGTAAATATTATAAAAAAATTCATCAGACAGAATTAGAAGAATATTTAGTAGCATATAAAAATTTTATGATTAGTACTTATGTATCAAAATTTTCTGAATATAATGGAGTGAATTTTGATATAGAGTCAGTTAAATATATTTCTAATTCTCAATACATAGTAAGTACAAAAATACTTAATAAAAAGTATACCTCAAAGTATATCAGCATAGCGTATAGAATTAAGATGACTGATAATCATTTTTTAATTAGAGATATAGTAGCAGAGGACATAAGTTTAATTTTAGGTCAAAGATCTGATTTTAATTCTATTCTTGCAAAAGAGAGCATTGCATCCTTAATTCAGAGATTAAAAGAGAAAATCAAATAAAAAATCTTTGCAGTAGACTTCTTAGTTATATCAATATATAGTGCATTTCACAAATATATTGT
This sequence comes from uncultured Candidatus Midichloriaceae bacterium, assembly GCA_905479795.1. Taxonomy (GTDB): domain Bacteria; phylum Pseudomonadota; class Alphaproteobacteria; order Rickettsiales; family Midichloriaceae; genus Aquirickettsia. Next base: position 13,030 of record CAJQNX010000095.1, read on the forward strand.
ACATATTTCACTATATGTAGTATATTTATGATATATCATAAACATTTTTTTGTTACGATTATGCTAAATGGGGTCTTTGAGAAAATTAATAAAAAACAAATATTAAAGTATGAAATTAATCTTGATCATTCAAAAAATGAAAATTTAAGCGAATCAGGAAAAGCGATGCTTTTAGATAGATATTTATTGGATGATGAAACATATCAGGATCTTTTTGCAAGAGTTGCAACTCATTATGCTGATAACCAAAATCATGCACAAAGACTTTATGATTATATGAGTAATTTTTGGTTTATGCCTGCTACACCGGTTCTTAGTAATGGGGGAGCAAAAAGGGGATTACCAATTTCCTGTTTTCTCAATGAGGTTGACGATAGTTTGCAAGATATAGTGAGCATTTGGAATGAAAATGTATGGCTAGCTTCCAGAGGAGGTGGCATAGGTACATACTGGGGCAATGTACGCTCAATAGGAGAAAAAGTTGCAAATAGTGGTAGAACATCTGGGATAGTACCTTTTTTAAGTGTTCAAGATAGGTTAACTCTCGCTATATCTCAAGGCAGTTTAAGGAGAGGAAGTGCGGCAGTATATTTGCCTGTTTCTCATCCAGAAATAGAAGAATTTATCGAATTAAGAAGACCGACAGGTGGTGATCCTAATCGTAAAACTTTAAATCTTCATCATGGCGTTGTAATTACGGATAAATTCATGGAGGCAGTGGAGAAAGATTTGCCATGGGAGTTAGTAAGCCCAAAAAATAATGTTGTTGTATCAATTGTTAAAGCCAGAGATATTTGGATTAGGCTGTTGATTGCAAGAGTAGAAACGGGAGAACCATATTTATTATTTATTGATACTGTTAATAAACATGCTCCAGAAATATATAAAAAACATGGCATGGAAGTGAAAACCTCCAACTTATGCAGTGAGATTACCCTTTTTACAGGAAAAGATTATAAAGGAAATGATAGAACTGCTGTATGTTGCCTATCATCTTTAAACTTAGAAAAATATGATGATTGGTGTAATAATCAGTTATTTATTACAGATATAATGAGATTTTTGGATAATGTTATTCAGGATTTTATAGACAACGCTCCTGATGGCATGCAAAAAGCTAAATATTCCGCTTATAGAGAAAGAAGCGTGGGGCTCGGGGTTATGGGATTTCACTCTTTTTTACAATCCAAAATGACACCAATGGAATCAGCAATGGCTAAATCATGGAATCTAAAAATGTTCAAACATATAAATCAAGAAGTGAATAAGGCATCAAAATTAATTGCTGAGGATAAAGGAGCTTGCCCAGATGCGGAAGAGCTTGGTATAATGGAAAGATTCACTCATAAAACAGCAATTGCTCCAACTGCTTCTATTTCAGTAATAGCAGGTTCAACATCTCCTGGAATTGAACCTATCAACTCCAACGCATATACTCAAAAAAGTTTGACTGGTTCTTTTAACATAAGAAATAAATATTTAAAGGCCTTACTACAAGAAAAAGGGCAAGATTCAGATGATATTTGGTCATCTATAATGAATCATGAAGGTTCTATAAGTCATTTAGATTTTTTAACTGCGAATGAAAAAGACGTATTCAAAACAGCTTTTGAAATTAACCAGGAATGGTTAATTGAGCACGCTGCTGACAGAACACCTTATATTTGCCAAGCTCAATCCGTCAATATATTCATTCCAGCCGACATTGATAAAAAAGATTTAAATAAGTTGCATTACTTAGCGTGGAAAAAAGGTATTAAGAGTTTGTATTATTGTAGATCAAAATCATTGCAAAGGGCTGATAAAGTTTCAATTTCAGAAAATATAGAAAAACATCAACTTGAAATCAAGCTATCTCCGGTAATAACCAAGGGAGATAATGAGTATGACGAATGTTTGGCATGCCAATAAAAAAATTCTGTGATGTAAGCAATTAGAAACATACATTCCATCACGTCACTTCTTATGCATTTGCAAAGCTAAAGCACTATAACATATAGGCATGGAGGGATATTTATAATTTATCCATCCAGTTATCTCTTACTTTGATAAATAAATATAAATGGATTTTTTTGCTGGTTAGTCTTTCTATTTCACTTTTGGATATTATACTAATTTTCTTAATATTTTCTCCATTTTTCCCCAAAATGATCTTTTTTTGACTATCTTTTAGTACAGTAATAACTTGGTGTATTGTCACATCATTTTGCTCTTCTTTCCACGATTCTGTCTCAACTTTTAAGTTATATGGTATTTCCTTATTTAAAAATTTATACAATTGCTCCATGGTTATATCTTCCGCAAGTTGCTTAACACTTCTATCCGTAATTTCATTCTCATCATAATGCCAATTGCCCTCTGGAGAATTGCTTATCAAATAATCTAAAAAGTCTTGCACCCCTTTGTTGTTGGTAGCTGAAATCATAAAAATGTTATTAAATCCCTTCTCTTTTGTTTTTTGAGCAAGATCAAGTAATTTGTTTTTATCTTTTACTAAATCTATTTTGTTGAAAACAATGATTAGATTTTCTTGAGAGTTGAAATAATTTATATCAATTAAAGATCCATCTAAACAATTTTTTTTAGCGACATCAACAATAATACAAATAAAATCAACGTTTTTAATTTCTTTGAGAGATTTTTTTGTAATAGATTTTTCCAACTTATACTTTGGATTTTTTAAATATCCTGGTGTATCTATAAAAATCAACTGAGTATTTTCCCTAGAAATAATGCCTTTAATATTGTCTCTGGTAGTATGTACTTTATGCGTTACTGCAGATATTTTTTGATTAACTAACGCATTAAGAAGAGTTGATTTGCCTGAATTTGGAGCTCCGATAAGACAAGCATATCCTATTTTTTTATTCATCCTGATCATTCATAAAATTTAACATTTCTTTAGCAGCCCCTTGTTCTGCCTCCTTTTTTGTTTTTCCCTGAGCCTCAAATTTATATTTATTCTTAAGAGATACTGATATGGTGAACGTTGGCTCATGTGGTTCGCCATCTCTATCTTCTGTTATATATTTTGGTAATATTTTATATTTTTTCTGCAGTAACTCTTGTAATTGTGATTTATAATCTTTTTGAAATAATTTATCTATATCTATAAAAAAGTCAGCCCACCACTTACCGATAATATCCTTAATAGTACTAAAATCACTATCCAAATAAATAGATGCTATAATAGCCTCAAGAGCATTCTCTAAATTATTGGGGTTTTCTCTACCTCCGCACTGTTCCTCACCATTATCAAGAATTATTTTTTGACCTATATTAAGCTTTTTAGCAACCATAACAATTGTTTTAGAGTTGACGAGGTTTGCAAGAATAATTGATAGTTGCCCCTCAGAATGAGTAGTGAATTTATGATATACAATATCTGCAATTACAATATTTAAAATACTATCTCCTAAAAATTCCATTCTTTCATAACTAATGTCTTCAAGTTTATTTTTGATAGCACTAGGATGAGTTAAGGCTATTTTAAGGAAGTTGATATTTTTGAATTTATAGTCTTCTAGTTCCACAAAAAGTATTATTTAATTATTTTAAAAGCTCTATTTGTTTTAAGTTTTGTAATAAAATCTAACACTGAAAAATCAGATGTCCAAAATAATATTTTAGCTTTGCCAAGAATGTTATTTTTAGGAACATAACCCACTTTTTTTAAGAATCTACTATCTATTGAATTATCTCTATTATCTCCCATGAAAAAATAATGACCTTGTGGCACTTTATAAACTGGAGTGTCATTGTGATCAAAGTTATTTCGATAGCTTTTTCCGTCATTCTCCATATAAATCATATAGCTTACTCCATTTGGGAGAGTTTCTTTGAAAATATTTTTTACATAAGGAATGCCATTTTGTTCTATATCAATTTGCTGACCTTTGCTCTCTCTCTTTACAGCAACATTATTGATATATAATTGCCCATCCTTAATTTGTATTTCATCATCAGGAAGCCCAATAAGCCTTTTTATATAGTGTGTACTGCGGTCTCTTGGTAATAAAAAAACTATAACATCGCCTCTTTTGGGGTTGTCAAAATAGAGTGACTCGCTAAATAAATCAAATCTGTTAAGCATGAAGGAAAGGGAGCTATTATTGTAGCCATAAGCAAATTTTTCGACAAAAAGATAATCTCCTATTTGCAATCCAGGCTTCATTGAACCAGACGGAATTTTAAAGGGTTGATATATAAATGTTTGAAAAATAAATGCAAAAATAAATGCAAATGCTAGTGAGTTAAATAATTCCTTAAAATTTTTATAAGAAAATAATGATTGAATGTAATAATTGATAGATTTCATGTCTATATTTTAATGTTGTATTTTCCGGCAGACACTTTGGCAATAGGTATCCTGTAAGGAGAGCACGATATATAATCAATTTTTAATTTACTTAAAAATTTTATGGAGGTGGGGTCTCCAGCATGTTCACCACAAACACCAATTTTTATATTTGGATTGTGTTTTCTACTACTTACAATTGCCATTTTTAACAACTCTCCCACTGTTTGCTCATGAATAGAAGAAAAAGGATCTTCAAGAAAAATACCTTTTTCTATATAAGTTCTTAAAAATTTACCTGCATCATCTCGTGAAATACCCAGGCATGTTTGGGTTAAATCGTTAGTGCCAAAACTTATAAAATCTGCTTCGCTTGCTATCTCTCCTGCATTAATAACTGCGGCAGGAAGTTCAATCATACTGCCTAATTTGTATTCAAATTTAGTATTTAGCTCCTTTTCAAGAGCATTTGCAGTATCATTAATAAGATTTTTCAATACAATAAATTCCGCCTTGTTCATTACTAGTGGAACCATTATTTCTGGAATAGTCACAACACCATTCTTCATGCATCTGTGAGTTGCTCTTAGAATTGCCTTAACCTGCATTTGATAAATTTCAGGATATGTTATTGCAAGTCTGCATCCTCTATGACCCAGCATGGGGTTAACCTCTTTGAGAGAATTAGCTCTATTTTTAACCTCTTGGACGCTTAAAGACATTAATTTGCTTATATGCGCTAATTCACCTTCATTATCCTGCGGTAAAAATTCGTGAAGTGGAGGATCTAGTAATCTAATAGTTACTGGAGTACCACTCATAATTTTAAACAGCTGATAAAAATCTTCTTCTTGATAAAATAATAATTGGTTGAGTATTTTAGAACGTTCGTCAATATTTTGAGAAAGAATCATTTCTCTAAAAATATTGATTCTATCTTCTTGAAAGAACATATGCTCTGTTCTACAAAGACCAATTCCCTCTGCGTTAAAGCTTTTTGCTACTTTTGCGTCTTTTACCGTTTCAGCATTTGCCATAACTTTTAAATGTGCAAATTCTTCAGCAATTTTAATTAAGTCTTCAAAGCATCCATCTAACTTAGTTTGGATAGTTCCTACTTTACCTAAAAAAACTTCACCATTCGATCCATTAATTGTAATAAATTCACCTTCATTTAGTATAGTATCATTGATTTTTACAGTATTTTTTTCGTTATCTACTATTACTTCAAACGCACCTGTAACACATGATTTCCCCATGCCTCTTGCTACCACAGCAGCGTGAGAAGTCATACCTCCACAAGATGTGAGAATACCAGAAGAAGCGCCTATACCACCTATATCTTCGGGATTAGTTTCATTTCTTACTAAAATAACTTCACCATGTCTTGCCATTACCTCTGCCTTGCTCGAAGAAAGAGCAATTTTACCAAATGCTGCACCTGGTGAAGCAGGTAGACCTTTAGTAAGTAATGTTTTTTGTGCATTTGGATCAATACAAGGATGTAATATTTTTTCAATTATCTCTGGTTTTATAGTACTCAAAACTTGTTGTTTGGTTAATACACCTTCTTTCAGCATATCTATTGCTATTTTTATAGTGGCACTTGCGGTCCTTTTGCCAGATCTAGTTTGTAATATCCAGCATTTGCCGTTTTCTATAGTAAATTCAACATCTTGCATGTCTCTATAATGCAGTTCAAGCCTACGTAAAATAACTTTTAGCTCTTGATAAGCTTCTGGCATCACTTCCTCAAGTGATTTTTCATCGCCAAAGCACTGCTCTTTAGACTTCATGTTTATTGGAGCAGGAGTAATTACACCAGATACTATGTCCTCACCTTGAGCATTAACAATATATTCTCCAAATATTTCATTTTCACCAGTAGAAGGATTTCTTGTAAACACCACGCCCGTAGCACAATCATTTCCTTTGTTTCCAAAAACCATCGATTGTATATTTACCGCAGTACCGACATCATTGGGGATATTACTCATACTTCTATACTTGATTGCACGTGGCACATTCCAAGATCTAAAAACTGCAGATATAGCATCCCAAAGTTGCTCAATAATATTTTGAGGAAAATCTACTCCTAAACTATTTTTAACCAAATTCTTATACTCATAAATAACATCCTTCAAGTCAGAAGTAGCTAAATCTTGATTTTCTTTAATGCCTAGCAGTGCTTTTTTATTATGTAAAATAGCTTCAAATTTTGACTTGTCCAATCCAAGAACAACATTACTATACATTTCAATGTATCTTCTGTAGGAGTCATAAGCAAATCTCGGATTTTTTGTTAGTTTTGCAAGCCCCTTTACTGTTATATCATTCAATCCTAAATTAAGAATTGTTTCCATCATCCCTGGCATTGATATCCGTGCACCCGACCTAACTGAAATTAACAATGGATTATGCTCATCTCCAAATTTTAACCCCATCGTATCTTCTAGCTGATTAATGGCGTCAAGAATCAAGCCTTTTAAAAATTCTGGCAATTGATTAGAATTTTCAGTAAATTCTTTGCATATTTCTGATGAAATTGTAAATCCTGGTGGGACTGGAATTTTCATTTTACTCATTTCAGCAAGCCCTGCACCCTTATTACCTAAAGTATCCTTCAGATTGCTTCCTCCTTCAGCTGCATTTTTTCCAAAAGAGTATATATATTTTTTTAAAAACTCCTCTTCTTTATTCATTAATCTACATTGCTTATAGAAATTTCATCTAATTTTTCAGAACCAAGCTCTTTTATTTCTAATATCTTATCTTTAATTTCTTTTGCTATTTCAGGATTTTCCTTCAAAAATATCTTGGCATTTTCTTTACCCTGCCCTATTTTTTGATCTTTATATGCATACCAAGAACCTGATTTATTGATTACATCTACAATAACTCCGATGTCAATAAGCTCTCCTTCTTTTGAAATTCCACCCCCGTACATAATATCAAATTCTACAATTTTAAAAGGTGGGGCAACTTTATTTTTTACAACCTTTACCCTAGTTTGATTGCCTGTAACCTCATCTTTTTCTTTTATAGCACCAATACGCCTTATATCAAGCCTTACCGATGAGTAGAATTTTAGCGCATTTCCTCCTGTAGTTGTTTCTGGGCTTCCAAACATTACGCCTATTTTCATTCTAATTTGATTAATAAAGAATAATATAGTGTTGGTTTTAGAGACATTGGAAGTTAATTTGCGAAGCGCTTGACTCATTAACCTTGCTTGCAATCCCACATGACTATCGCCCATATCTCCCTCAATTTCTGCTTTAGGTACCAATGCTGCCACACTATCTATTATAACCATATCAAATGCCCCTGATCGAACTAAAGTGTCAGTGATTTCAAGTGCTTGCTCACCAGAATCTGGTTGAGATAAAATTAATTTATCCACGTCAACGCCTAATTTTTTTGCATATGACCTATCAAAAGCATGTTCTGCATCAATAAAAGCGCATGTTCCGCCTTTTTTTTGACATTCAGCAATTGCGTGAAGTGTTAATGTTGTTTTTCCCGAACTTTCTGGACCAAAGATTTCAATAACTCTTCCTTTTGGGTAGCCCCCAACTCCTAAGGCAATGTCTAAACCCAATGAACCAGATGGAATTGATTCAATGTTTTGAGCTTCCATTTCACCTAATTTCATTACAGCACCTTTTCCGTATGCTTTCTCTATCTGACTTAATGCAGCCTCTAACGCCTTTTCTTTGTCCATAAGCTTGAATCCTATTTGTGTGTAGTATTACTCAGTTGCAGTATAGATAAACTATCAATAGTTTCAACAAATTTTTTCATTAAAGTATACGGACGATTGTAATTTTATCCGTTTTTAATTCAGTAAAATTTTAGAATTTGCATTTTTGTGTTGTTTGACTTATTATTCTTCAAATATATTTTTACATTATATGATTGGATTAACCTTAGATACATCATACTTATATGCTTCTATTGCAATATCTGAAAATGACAAAATATTGTATTTTAAAAATAATGAAAAGGTAAATAAACAGGCAGAAACACTCAATTTAATGATAGAGAAAGCAATAAGCAATTTGAAGTTGAGTTTTAAGGATTTAAAATATATTGCCGTTACAACAGGTCCAGGTAGATTCACAGGACTCAGGGTTGGAGTGTGTGTTGGCAATGCGTTACATTTTGCTTTAAAAGTGCCTTTACTGCCTATGTGTAATTTAGCTACAATTGCATTTAACCATCAAGAAAAAAATATAGGAGTAGTGCTTGAAGCAGGAGTGGAAAAATATTATTTTCAAGAATTTAGTAATAAAATCAATATTTCTCCTATTAAAATAATAAAAAAAGAGGAGATGCGCGAAATTAAAAAAAAGCTTTATTTAGTTGGGAATGTTGATGAGGTTAATGATAAATTCTTTTTAGATGCAAAGCATATTGCTAAATTTGCAAACTATAAATTAAAAAATTTGATACCAAATTATCTAATGCCACAATATATTATTAATAATTACATCGCTTAACATTTAGGAGTTTAAAATGACGAACAATAGAATTACCGTAGCATATGGAGATGGAATTGGTCCTGAAATTATGGAATCTGTTTTAAAGATTCTGAGTAATGCTAAAACGGGGTTAGAAATAGAAACCATAGAGATTGGTGAAAAAATTTATAAAAAAGGGTTTTCTTCAGGAATATCAGATGATGTATGGGAAGTTATAAAAAGAAATAAGGTGTTGCTAAAAGCCCCAATTACAACTCCTCTAGGGAAAGGATATAAAAGTTTAAATGTAACATTTAGAAGAACATTGGAACTATTTGCTAATATTCGCCCTTCTTTATCTTATTATCCGTATGTTGGTAAATTTAAAAATATGGACGTTGTTATTGTACGTGAAAATGAGGAGGATTTATATTCTGGTATAGAGTATAGAATTACCCAAAATTCTACAATGGCAATAAAATTACTTTCAACATCTGGGTGTGAAAAAATTATTCGGTATGCATTTGAATATGCAAGAATTAATAAACGCAATAAGGTCACTTGTGTCACAAAAAGTAATATATTGAAAATTACTGATGGGTGTTTTCAAGAAATTTTTCTTAAAATAGCTCCTGAATACCCAAATATTAAAGCAGAACACATGCTGGTGGATATTGCTTCAGCTAAACTTGCAAATAATCCAGAAAATTTTGATGTTGTAGTCACTCTAAATTTATATGGAGATATTATATCAGACATAGCTTCTGAAGTTTCTGGTTCAGTTGGGTTAGCAGGAAGCGCTAATATTGGCAAAAAATATGCTATGTTTGAAGCAGTGCACGGTTCAGCACCAGATATTGCAGGAAAAAATATCGCTAACCCTTCAGGATTGTTAAATTCCGCAATAATGATGTTAAAGCATTTGGGGAAAAATAATGAAGCGGAAATGATCTATAACGCTTGGTTAAAAACCATTGAAGAAGGATTGCATACGGCTGATATGTTTAATCCAGAAAAAAGTAAAAAGAGACTCTCAACATCTGAGTTTACTCAAGCAGTTATTGATAATTTTGATAAAAAGCCAAATTTGTTGATAAGTAAATTCCAATCTGCCACAAATGAGGAAATTTCAATAAAAGAAACTTTGAATAGTAACGAAAAAACTGAGCTGATAGGTACAGATATATTTATTAAAACTCAATTTACTTCTGAGTTAATCAGCAAATTACAGAAATTAGATGATGTTTTGAAATTACATATGGTATCAAGCAGAGGCTTGTTAATTTGGCCAAAAACACTTACTAATGCTGAGGTAGATTTCTATAGATTTAGATTTTTAAAAGCAAAGAAAGAGCATAAAATTTCCCAAAGTGATATATTAACATTGTATAGAAAAATAGTTGAATTAGATCTTGACATATTGTCAATTATAAATTTATGTAGTTACGATGATAATATTGGCTTTAGCTTGGCTCAGGGAGAGTAAAAAATTTGGATATTACTAAAGAATTAGGAAATTTAGGCAAATTATTTGATAATGATAAATCTGATAATTTTAAATTTTCATGGATTAGATTAGCAAGGACGAAGAATGTTGGTTCAAAAACATTTGTTCAGCTCCTCAAAACCTATGGTAATCCAGAAACAGCGCTGCAAAATATAGATTCTCTTGCTAAAAAAGGTGGTTTTTCCGGTGAGAAATTAATTCCACCTAAGCAAGTCATTGAAAAAGAAATATCTGAAACCAAAAAATATGGCGCAGATATCATCCTCGCATGTGAACAGAATTATCCAAGGTCACTACTACATATTCCAGATTTTCCACCACTCATCATTACAAAAGGTAATACACAATTTTTAAACACGCCTATCTTTGCAATAATTGGAGCGAGAAATTCCAGTATTAATGGTAACAAATTATCATTTGAATTTGCTAAAGAAATTTCAGATGCTGGATTTACCATTGTATCTGGACTTGCTAAGGGAATAGATTCATATGCACATAAGGGAAGTTTAAGCAATGGAACGATTGGCGTAATTGCAGGGGGGATAAATCATGTATACCCCAAAGAAAACAGTAATCTTTATGAAGAAATGTATGATAAAGGCCTCGTAATAACCGAACAACCAATTAATTCTTCAGTCTTAGCTCAGCATTTCCCTCAAAGAAACAGGATAATAGCCGGTTTAGCTTCAGGAGTGCTCGTTGTTGAAGCCACTAAAAAATCAGGAACATTAATCACCACTAGATTTGCCTTAGACTATAATAAGGAAGTATATGCAATACCGGGATCACCACTAGATTCAAAATCACAAGGAACTAATGAGCTTCTAAAACAAGGAGCTAATTTAGCGCTAACCCCCAAGGATATAATTCAAGATTTGGACAGATTTATTAAAAAAAATAATACGTTTGTCTCTGACAATAATGAGAAATTTACTGATAACCACATGAAAAATCTACCATCTGAATCAGAACTTACTCTATTTAGAAAGAAACTTTTCAATTCTTTATCCCACTCACCAATAGAAATTGATGACATTATGGAGCAACTTGAAATACCGATTAATATATTGAGTTACCTTCTGTTAGAGCTTGAATTAGCAGGAAAAATATCAAGATTATCGAATAATAAAATATACTTGATATCTTAATAAGCCAAGCAATTTAAAATCAAATGCACAATATTAATTATCAACCTATCCAAAATATTTGACCAAGTATTTAAAGCATACTATGATATATCGTAAATAATAACATAATTACAAAGGAGCCATATGAAAAAAGTATTATTAACTGTTTGCTCGTTAGCATTGTTTGCAGGAGTTGGGTGTAAAAATAAATCACAACAATCTACAAACGTTGCTGATAGCGGCACGCTTGATTCAATACCAAAATCAACTTTTGAAGAACTTGAGAAAAAAGTTGGAGATAGAGTATTTTTTAGTTACGATAATTCAGGTTTATCAGACAGTGCTAAAGCAGTACTTGGTAAGCAAATTGAATTTATGAAAGAAAATTCTCATCTGAAATTTGTTCTTGAGGGCTTTTGCGATAAAAGAGGTACAGTTGAATATAACTTAGCACTTGGCGAAAGACGTGCAAATAGCGTTAAGAAACACCTTGTACAGCATGGTATTAACCCAGATAGATTAATTGTAATTAGCTTTGGTAAAGAAAGACCAGCTGTCAGTGGAGACACTGAAGAAGCTTATAAGCAAAACAGAAGAGTAGTAACAGTAATTAGATAATTAATTGTTGAGTACTATCATTGATTTTTTAAAAAAACTTGAACATGTTTTGAAATGTGTTCAGGTTTTTTTTTGAGTATACGCTATGAAACCTATTAGGATAGCAAAAGCACTTTCCAATTATGGAGTATGCTCAAGAAGGCAAGCAGAAGTATTGATTTCAGAAAACAGGGTAAAGGTAAATGACTACACACTAACATCGCCAGTTTATCTAGTTACAGATTCAGATAAAGTTTATGTTGATGATGTTATTGTTTCAAAATCCACACAGATACGTCTTTGGAAATATTTTAAACCAAAAGGTGTAATAACAAGTCACAAGGATAATTTTAACAGAACAACGTTATTTGAAATATTACCAAAAAATATTGGCAGAGTAATTTCTATTGGAAGATTAGACTACAACACCGAAGGATTAATTCTATTAACAAATAATGGAGATTTAGCGCGCAAATTAGAATTGCCAGCAACACGATTAAAAAGAATATACCTTTGCAAGGCACATGGAATTATGCCAAAAAACATGATCAACGAATTGTCTAAGGGAATAGAAATTAATAAAGTTCAATATGGCTCTATTATTGTAGAATTATACAAGAAACAAGGCTCTAATTCATGGTATAAAATTACCTTATATGAGGGGAAAAACAATGAAATTAGAAATGTTTTCGCACATTTTAGGCTTCAGGTGAGTAGATTAATAAGAACTGATTACGGAGACTATTCTGCTCATGACATGAAGGCCGAAAATTTAATTGAGCTAGATTATGAAAAGTTTTCTCAATATATATAAATATAATAGAATTACGAGCTTATCTAGCTATGGCTTAATCTC
>CAJQNX010000096.1 GCA_905479795.1 uncultured Candidatus Midichloriaceae bacterium
TAGGTTGTTTTGGAGCATCAATTAGGAATTTAAAGCTACAAGGAAAAATGTCAGCGATATGAAAAAGTTATTTTCTGGAATTCTGAACAAAGGTTGTAATAATAAGTTCAGATTTGCAGTTAAGTCAGGGTGAATCAAAGTCTTTAAGCTTCAAAAAATTTGCTATATTTTTTCCTAAAGTCAGTATATTTACCAGAAAAATCTATAGTTTTACCTTTATGCAAAAAAATAATTCTATCCGCAATTGTAGATATAAAATGTCTATCATGACTTACAAATACAATTGTTCCTTCAAAAGCTTTTAATGAATTAGCTAGTGCGATTCTACTTTCTAAATCTAGATGATTTGTAGGTTCATCAAGTATTAAAGTATTGGCTTCTTCAAGCATAATTTTGGCAAACAACACCCTTGCAGCTTCACCACCACTTAATACATTAACTAGTTTATCAGCCTGATCTTGTGTGAGTAGCATTTTGGCAAGAGCACCTCTTATAGTGCCAATATTTGATATATTAGTAGCATTCATTAGCCAGTCTATTGCCGAAATACTACCTTTTATTACATCATGGTGGTCTTGTGAAAAATATGAATATTTTGTGTTATATCCCCATTTGACATTTCCATTTGTAGGTGCAATAAGTCCAAGTGCAGTTTTAAGTAAGGTTGATTTCCCTATACCATTTATACCTAAAATAGCCACTTTTTCACCTCTACTTACCTTGAAGGATAGATCTTGAAATAATTTATTTTCCTTAAAAGATTGTGAAAGCTCTAAAACATCTAATACTTCTTGTCCAGATTTTACCTTTTGTTTAAATGAAAATTTGGGAGCAATTCTTGTAGTGCGCCTAAGCTCTGGCACATCTATTTTTTGAACTCTTTTTTCTCTTGAAAGAGCTTGCTTAGAGCGTGCCGCAGAGGATCTAAATTTCTCTATAAAAACCCTATCTTTAGCTATTTTCTTTTCTATAGAAGCTTTTTCTCCTTCTTTTTGCTCTGCTATGCTTTGTTTCTCTTCAATAAAATGATCATAATTACCTGAATATAATGTAATTGTGCTGTAATCTATGTCTAGTATATTATTACATGTTGAATTTAAAAAATCATGATCATGAGATATCAAGAGTAAAATACCTTTAAATTTTTTTTTCAAAAAATCTTCTAACCATTGTGTTGACAATATATCCAAATGGTTTGTAGGTTCATCTAATAATAATATATCAGGGTCTGAAAAAAGGCATTGAGCAAGCAAAACTCTAATTTTATACCCACCAGATAATTTTTTAAGGGGTTCTTTAAAATCTTTTTCTTCAATTCCAAGTCCTTGTAAAATTATCTCAGCGTTTGATTCTGCACTGTAACCATCATTTTCGTATATAACAGATTCTAACTCTGCAATTCTATATCCTTCTGCATCAGTAACAGCGCTTTTATTGCTTAAAGTGTTTTGTTCTTCTATTGCGTCCCATAAGACTTTATTGCCTTGAATAACAATGTCAACAATCCTGTCATTCTCATATTTAAATTGATCTTGGGATAAAGCGCTAACTTTCAGTAATTTATTAATTACTATATCACCTGAAGTTAATTCTTCTTCACCTTGTATTAATTTAACCAGGGTTGATTTCCCTGATCCGTTTGCTCCAATTAGACCATATTTATTGTTTGGCTTCATAGTTAAGCTAACATTATCAAAAAGTTTTTTACCTCCAAAGTGCATAGAGATATCTTTGCATAAAATCATAATGTTGAATTAAATTTATGGTGAACAAACGCTTATAATACAGATTATTTAAATTACTTCAATATAGATTTTAACTATCAAAGCAGGAGCTTTAAATAAGGAGAGAGAAAAGTAAGTTTTAATTGAAAAGCAAAAGCAAGGAATTAACGATCATATACAAAGCTTTGGAATAATGTTTAGTGCGTCTATTAAATCTAGCGAGACAATTGCATATTAATGAGTTCTTAGACTCAACCAAAGATGTCTCTGTTTTACTTATAACATGCCTTTTTAAAAACATATGATTTTTATAAACTTCATATACATCTATGCATAATATACTGACATTGCACCTCTTTTCCAACCTTTGAGCCATATTATAATAAACATAAAATCTCTACTCCTACTTATTTCGATATCAAAACTTCTTTTATGTTTCTATCAACAAAAAGCTATACTCACACTCTGGAAGTTTTTTTGGTCATAGCTAAATAACTTATCTATTTCTAGTATCTAAACTACTTTTTCGAGAAGAGAGTTCAGCTTATATGCAAAATCACTAGGATTATCTATTGAATCACCCTCTATAAGACATGCTTGACCATATATCACTTCAATCATATTGCTGTTTAATTCATCATCATCTTCTTTACTGGATAATGAATTGTTAATTTTTTTAAATATTGCATGGTTAGGATTAATTTCAAATATTCTAGCTGACTTTGCATTGAGCTGATTTTGCTCCATGAGGAATTTTTCCATTCTCGGATTCATGCCACCTTCCATTGTTGAAATACAAGCTGGGCTACTTACAAGTTTTGAAGATATCACTACCTCTTTAATTCTATCCTTCAATACTTTTCTAACAAACTCTATTAATTTAGAATTTTCTTCAGATTCATTTGCATTATCATTTTCTTCTTCATTTTCCTTTTTCATATTTTTTAACTTATTTAAATCTATTTTTTCATTTGTAATAGATTTAAAGTTTTTATCCTTATACTGATGCACTACATTGATCCAAAAATTATCAACGTGATCGCAAAGAAGTAGAACTTCAATACCTCTTTTTTTGAAACCTTCTAATTGAGGATGATTTTTTAAAGCATCAATATTATCTCCATTTAAGAAGTATATTTCGTCTTGCCCTTCAATCATTCCACCTAGATATTGATCAAGGCTAATAAGCTCATCCACAGATGATGTAGAGTTAAATCTACAGATTTCTAATAACTGCTTTTTTTCTTCAAGTGTACTTTCGCATAGACCTTCCTTCAAGACTTCACTAAAATTTTTCCAAAATTTCATATATTCTTTTGGATCAGTTTCTGCTTTTGTTTTTAAAGTTCCTAATACTTTTTTAACTATTAAGCTTCTAATTTTTTGTATAACTTTATTATGTTGTAAAGTTTCTCTACTAATATTTAGAGGTAAATCTTCTGAATCAACCACCCCTCTTAAAAATCTTAAATAAGATGGAATCAAGTCGTTCCCTTCTTCAGATATAAAAACCCTCTTTATATATAATTTTACTCTTGTTTTTCTATCTGGATGAAATAAGTCAAATGGCTTTGTATCAGGTATAAATAGTAGGTTAGTGTATTCTATTACTCCTTCAGCTTTATTATGCAACGTTAACCATGGCTTTCCAGGAAAATGTGAAACATGATTGAAAAATTCTTCATATTCTTTTTGCGTAACCTCAGAAGCGCTCCTTGTCCAAATTGCAGAAGCTTTATTTATTATTTCACTTTTATTATCACCGTCAATTAATTCTATAGGAAAAGCCACATGATCTGAATACGTCCTAATAATATGCTTAATTCTATGCGATTCCAAAAACTCTGATTCTGAATCCTTCAGCTTTAATGTTATTTTAGTCCCTCTCTTCAATTCTTGCGTGGAATTTTCAATAGAGTACTCACCTTTACCATCAGAACACCACTCATATACTTCTTTTTCTCCTGCTTTTGACGTAATTACAGTGATTGATTCAGAAACCATAAAAGCAGAGTAAAATCCCACCCCAAATTGACCAATTAAATTTAGATTATTATTTTTATTGCTACTAAATTGCTCAATAAATTTTTGTGTTCCAGAGCTTGCTATTGTGCCTAAATTATGAATTAAATCCTCTTTATTCATTCCTATTCCATTATCAGAGATGGTAATAAGTTTGTTGGTTATATCAATTAAAATATTGATTTTAAACTCATCATTGTCTTCACCAAGAAGCTCAGGTTTATCTATAACCTGATATCTTAATTTATCACATGCATCTGAGGCATTAGAAATTAACTCCCTTAAAAAAATCTCTTTATTTGTATATAAAGAGTTAATCATAAGATTTAGCACTTTGCCTATCTCAGCATCGAATTTTTTGACTTGTTTATTTGACTTTACCATTTGCGACAATAATAACTTTTAATTACTATATAATTAGAAAATTTTTAAAATCAACATTATGACATGATAAAATTAAATAAATTTTATGCAATAGTCATATTTTTACCGGAACCTTTAGCTTTATATAGCTTTTTATCCGCCCTATCAATAGCATTAGCTAGAGTATCATCTTTTCGAATTTCATCAATTCCTACGCTTATAGTGCATTTTATCTTATTACTTTCTGAGTAATCTAAAAATTCTGCATCAAAAACTTTTTGTCGTAGTTTGTCTAAAACTAACTTTGCTTCATCTTTTGTTATGTCATGAAGAATTATAATAAACTCTTCTCCACCAATTCTAGCTATAAAATCTGAGCTTCGGATATTCATTAAGAAAATATTTGCTATTGATTTTAACGCTTTATCTCCAGTTGTGTGGCCATAAATATCATTTAATCTTTTAAAGTCGTCAATATCAATTATAGATATGATTGAATCCCTTTGTTCTTTTTCAAAATTAAATATGAGATTTTTGAAATATGCCTCCAGATAATTTCTATTATAGGTTTGTGTTAACTCATCAATAGTAGCATTCTTTAAATAATGTGCCCTCAGATTTTCAATGAAATGATATTTTTTTATTTGTAACACTGCTTTTGCTACTAGTTCGCTTGTTTCTCTTGGGATAAGAAAATAATCATTAATACCTATTTCCAAACTTTTCATTAGTGTATCTTCATCATATTCATCCACTAATACTAATATAGGAATACTCTTTAATTTAGTATTATTTCTAATTTTTACACATAAATCTATTGCATTTACATCAGTGATTTCAGTATTAAGTATAATCAAGCTATAGTTATCACTTAAGCAATGTGAAATTGCTTTTTTTGAATCTTTGCAGACATCTATAATGAGATTCTTTCTCTTTAATTTACTAGATATTGAATTTATCAAGTCAGCATCATCATCTATAATTAACACCTTTGAGCCATTTATATCAACGCCTAGCAGGCCACCATTAGGAACGGCGCTTAACTCATTATTGATCCCTGCTCTCAAAATTATTTCATCTGCAAGGGCTTTTAGTCGTAATAATGATTTAACCCTTTTTTTTAATAACAAATAATTAATGGGCTTATTCATGTAATCATCTGCTCCACAAAACAAACTATTAACTCTATCGTCAACTGAAGTTAGTGCAGTTATGATTATAATTGGAATATGCGATATTTCTGGTGTTTTTTTTATGGTTTTTGTAGCGCTAAAACCATCCATGATTGGCATCATGAAATCCATTAAAATAAGATCAGGTTTGATACTTAAAGTCTTAGATAGAGCTTCTTGACCATTATAAGCTCTATGAATTTCATATAAATCGTTTTGTAAATGTTCTTCTAATAAGTCGATGTTGAATTTTAGATCATCAACAATTAGTATCTTCGCTGTCATCAGTTTTGATTAAATAAATTAAATCTATATTCAGTGATTAACTATTTAAGCTTAACTTGTGACTTGCAGTCAATATTTTTTTGTTTTTTTATACGATAAAAGGATTTTTACTAAAAATAAAGTGGGTTTTTATTGGTATTCCATGCAATGAAAATTTTGCTCTTAAAGAATTAGTTAAAAACTTTTCAAAATTTTTATTGATTTCTACTTTAATTGAAAGATTTATAAAAAACACAAAGGTTGGTGGACAGGATGAATTCTGTTTTACATACTTAATTTTAAGTTTTATGTTATTTTTCATTATTGGCAGACTATATGTCGCAAGGGTGTCATTTAACCAATTATTAAGCTTTGATGTGGGGATTTTTATATTATATAGATTCCACAAATTGATGATCTTTTTAAATAAAGATTTATGATTAAAATTTTCTTGCGCGCTGATAAAAATAGTTGAAATATCTTTAATTTGAGATAACCGCTTTGTTGTTAAATACTTAACTTCTTCTTTAAATTTATCAATATCTTCAATTAAATCTTGTTTATTAATAATAGGAACCAGTAATTTATTGTATCTTAGGGCTAAGTTAGCAAGTATTAAATCCTGTTTTTCAAATGCATTCTCTGAATCCATAAGCAATAAAACGACATCAGATGCTTTGATTGCCTCAACTGTTTTGGTTATTGATAATTCTTCTATTTTTTCTTGTACTTTAGATTTCCTTCTAACACCCGCTGTATCAATTAAATTGATTGTAACTCCATTAGTGTTAATTTCGTAAAGCAAATAATCTCTTGTTGTTCCTGCAATATCAGAAACTAGACTTCTTTCAAATCCCAATATTGAATTAAACAATGTTGATTTACCAACATTTGGTCTGCCAATTATAGCAATTGATAAATTACCTGCATCTTCTTCAACTAACTCAGGTTCAGACTGTATATCAAGTTTTATTACTTGATATATATCCTCAAACCCTAATTTATGCTCAGCTGAAATAAAAATTCCTTCTCCTAATCCTAGTTTTCTTAAATCAGCTTCCGTTAATGTTTTTTTTGATTCAGATTTATTAGCTAATAAAACGGTATTTTTTTGAAGTTTTCGTATCGATTTAGCTAAAATGATATCCTCTTCGGATAGCACCGTTCTTGCGTCAACAACGAAAAAAATTAAATCCGCTTCCTCAATGGTAAGCGATGTATTTGTTTTGATTTTAGGAGTTATTTCATTTTTCTTTTTTAAATACCATCCAGCAGTATCTATTAACTCAAATTTTAAATCATATAATTTCCCGATATGCTTAACATAATCTCGCGTTACACCAGGCTGATTGTTAACAATTGATAATTCTTTTTGGCATAATTTATTGAATAACGTTGATTTACCAACATTTTCCCTTCCTATAATTGCAATTTTTTTCACAATGCTGTTCTTCAAAAACTTTCTTCTCTTACAACGAAGTCATAGCTTCGCATTCTTTCAATCTCTAATACATCTCCAGCCGCTTTAATGACAGATACTATTCTGCTAATATCACGAATTGTTTCAGATGAACAATTGTGTTTTCTTAATTTTCCAATGTGGACATTCATACAGTAGTTACATCCATTTATTATAGAAGCCACGAGACAGTACATTGAGAAGTCTTTTTCATCAATGTTATGGCTAGTTAAATTACTCAGGGATAAATGTGATGACATTTTTTTAATTTTTTCATCATCTATGTTTTGGGTAAAATTATGATACATACTAGTCATAGAAATCGTACTTACTGCAATTTTACAAGCATTAGCTTCATTGTTATCTAAGTACCTTTTAGCTTCAGGACGTATATAATTCAGTAAGCATTCATGCTTCAGCGCATATCCAGCAGTAAGGACTATGCCAAAAATTTGATATTTTTCTAAAGTTTGTAAATCTTGAAAAAAAATCTCTCTTATGCTTTTATCAATATCGTACGCATATTGAGGGAGCTGATTTAGTATACTTTGAATACTCATATGTCTGTTGGTCCCAAATATAGAATTTAACACTAATATATCATAATTTTCACCAGTTTACCAAAAAATAGTTTAGAAAAGGAAAATATTTTAAACTTCTGCTCCGGTTGCAGCTGAAATTAGCGGCTCTGCTGCATCTGCAATTGGTCTGCAAATGTTAAAAAGCCCTTTTTATTCTTAATATTATGCTACAATTTCGATTTAATGAAGGTATTTGTTGAAATGGTGCTGAATAATATTAAAAATATAAAAAAATAGAATGGCGATTTATACAGTCAAATAGGCTATTTTGAGCCGGCAATACTTCCAATTACTCTTTCTATAATAGGATATACAGTAGCAGGAATGCCAGGAATTATTGCTTCTTATGGATATTATGAAAAGCATTATGTAACATCAGGCCTACTTGGATTCACTATAAAGTCACAATTTTCAAATGAATTATATACAACTGGTTCAGTAGCTGGATTTGTTGGAGGTATCTTATCTACATCTGGTAAATTAGATGGGCACAGGGAGCATTTCATTGCACCTATGGCGGGCGCAATTTCAGGATATAAATATTCAAGCTATTGTGAGGCCAAGGCTGACTTCATTATTGGTGCAGTAGACGAATTATGTGTTTCTGCAGGAATTTACACTCAACATTATCTTACTCAGATTATGATTGGAGAATTGTTTGTCCAATCAGCACTTCCAAAGGTTAGTGCGTTAATAAGTAAATTTACAAATCTTCTCCACACCACAACTAATTTAATGCTTAATATTGAAAAAGTGCCGTTTTTACCAAAGGCAGTAGAAATTGCTGTTATATCTTATTTTGTTAAACAAGATGACCCAATTATAAGTTTTATTAATAGTACAAAATTTATTAATGATTCATATCATTAAATCGCCAAAATTATAGATCAAAAAGATTTGGATCAAATACTGTAAAAACAAATTCTATTTTCAATTTCAACCCAAATTATTTCTCAATCTATATCATTAAAGTTAGTGGATACAGGAAAAGATATAATGCACTGCGTTGAAACAATGGATCAAATTCATAATATGGCAACCATTATGAATGACTTTAAGGATTTTATGACAACTTATATTGGATTCTTATCTATTATGACGCTTGAGTTACTACCTAATTCAGTGTTTAGTAGCTATTTTTCATCAAAAATTAATTATAAAATTAGTGATAACTTACGTAGTTACACTCTCAATAAAGAATTATTACCTAGATTATTAAGTGATGCTGATGATATTATAGAGAGGCAGATAATGTGCAAATTGAATTTAAAGATCTAAAAATAATAGGTGATAGCGGATTATTATTCGACATTAATCATCTAACCCTATCTAAGGGTGTATATGCTATAACCGGCGCGTCCGGTAGTGGGGAAAGTAGGCTGTTACTTAAGATAAAAGAGTTGAAAACCTCGTCAAGCGCTGAAGGAAACTCATTTTCCAGATGCTATAATTCTAGTAATCGATCACAATGCTGAGGATAATAATGTTACGGGATTTTATGACACTGAGCTCCATCTAGAAAATGCAAGCATTACCTGTAAATCATTGTCAGAAGATGTATCATATATATGCGAGCAATATCCATAATAATTACAAATAAAAATCATTACTTCCCAACCAATTTCTACGATTCACTAATTGAATTTGGCAATGCTTTAGTTTTTTCAAATTTTGAGAGCATTGGCAATATTATCAAGAAATGTGCAAAATACCATACCGTAGAGATTTGGCTAAATGTAATGTATGGTTCTTCAGCAACCTCACCCCCCAAATAACCAAGTATAATAAAGTTAACAAAAAACAGGTATGTAAAAATCCTAAACAAAGGTCTGTATTTAGCACTTTTAACCTTACAATTGTCGAGCCACGGAAGCACAAAAAGTATTAAAATAGCACTAAACATAGCAAGTACTCCAGCAAGTTTATCCGGAATTGATCTTAAAACTGCATAAAAAGGAAGAAAATACCATTCAGGAACAATGTGTGCAGGGGTAACTAAAGGGTTTGCTTCAATATAATTATCAGGATGACCTAGTAAATTAGGTTTAAAAAACACAAAATAAAAATAAATCATGAAAAATATGCCAAATCCGAAAAAATCTTTTACTGTATAATAAGGGTGAAATGGAATAGAATCTTTTTTTGATTTAATTTCTATACCAGTTGGGTTATTAGAGCCATGCACATGAAGTGCAACAACGTGAATTATCACTAACCCCAAAATTACAAATGGTAGCAAAAAATGTAACGCAAAAAATCTATTAAGCGTTGGGTTATCTACTGAAAATCCTCCCCATAGCCAAACCACAATATCATCGCCAATAAAAGGTACCGCTGAAAAAAGGTTAGTTATTACATTTGCTCCCCAATAACTCATCTGCCCCCATGGCAAAACATATCCCATAAAGGCAGTAGCCATTGTTGCCACAAACAGAAAAATTCCAAAAAACCAAACTAATTCTCGCGGAGATTTATATGAGCCATAATAGAGCCCTCTACCAATATGAATATATATCGTTGCAAAAAACATAGAAGCTCCAACAGCATGAGTATACCGGATCAACCATCCGTAATTCACATTTCTCATAATATTTTCCACACTATCAAATGCCATCTTTACATGTGGGGTATATTGCATAGCAAGAAATAGCCCCGTTATAATTTGCATCAACAATGCAATTCCCGCCATAGAGCCAAAATTCCAAGCATAATTCAAATTTTTAGGAACCCTGTAGTCTGCCGAATGCTTAATAAAACTGAATATTGGCAATCTGTATTCTATCCAATTGACAACAGAATCTGTTACACTTATACCTTTTTTTCTCATCACTTATGCGGATCAATAAAAATTAGAAAAAATAAAATTACAACTATTATTTAGCTTATCTAGATCTATTCATCAATCTTTTTTTTACCATATTACAAAAAGCAATAAAAAGAATAAGAATGCAGCATTGAGACGTAGGACAACCCCTTAAGAATAGGAGTTTTGCAGAAAACATATTGCAAAATGCCTGACTTGATAATAAGAATATCTTAGAAATTTTTCATCTCATTTTCTAGTTTTAAAAATTGTAAATTAGTACTATCAATAAATTTACAAAG
Organism: uncultured Candidatus Midichloriaceae bacterium; assembly: GCA_905479795.1. GTDB lineage: Bacteria > Pseudomonadota > Alphaproteobacteria > Rickettsiales > Midichloriaceae > Aquirickettsia. The sequence goes on from CAJQNX010000096.1 coordinate 10,691, forward strand.
TATCTCTAGCGCTTTTCTTTCTTCATTTCCATTGCCGTGAATTAAAATAATGTCACCTTCTTTCATTTTTGAAATCCATGCACCTGAACCTAATTGCACTAAACCATACTTTTTTAGTTCTACTAAAAATTTTTCATCCGAAATTAATCCGGGAAACCTAAAAAATATTGACGGTATTTCTCCATTCTCAACTAGAATTCTTTCTGTATCTAAAATTTCAGATTGGATAACTGTATCTGATAAAAGTAAAAAATTACTCTCCATCGCAATGTCCTTGCAATATCTATGTGTAAAACTATGATTTACCCATGTAATAATAAAATTATCTGATTTTAGAGATTGTAGCCAAATAAAATCCTCTTGATTCTGTATAATCCACAAGCCACTTATTGCTAGCGATACGTGCACTTTATCTAATTTAGATTTTTCTTTTAATCTTATAAAACAAACTCTTTTCTATTTTATTAACTGAAGGACACATATCTATTGAAATAAATAATCCTTTTGATTTATTAATACTTTTTAAACTTTGATTATCTTTATTATTATTTTCTATAATTATTTAATAAATAATTATACAGTTTATTTATATGATCATAAAAAAATGGAAATTCAAACATATTATCTATCATTTCAAATATAGATTCTGGCAAACTATCTGTTATTAATTGCGATATTTGATCTGTAGCTACTATTGCAGTAAGTATTATCAATTACTTCTTTATAATTGCTTTTTCTACACCCGCTGTATTAGCAGTGCCATTATGTAATTTGCTATATGATATAACATACATCTATTTAATCTTAGAAATTTTGATATCATCTTACAATTATTTTTGAGGATTATCATAAAATCATTGAGTAAATGCTTGACTTTAGAAGTAAGTTGAATATGATTTACTACCATGGTTTTAATATTAGTCCACGTTAAGTGAAAATAAATAAATTAATCAATTTTGTCACAGAAGTTAGATCTGAGGGATACAGGGTTTCATGGCCCGTTATGAAAGACACCCTTATGTCTTCATTGTTGGTTTTTATTGCAGTGATAATTTCGTCATTATTTTTCTTAATGATTGATGGGGCAATATACAAGTCTATTAATTATATATTAACGTTAGGAGGATAGTTTTGGTTACCAAGTGGTATATAATTAACGTATTATCAGGGTATGAAAAAAAGGTCATTACCTTGATCAAAGAAAATGCTGCAAAAAAGAAAGCTTCAGATGCCTTTAAAGATTTTGTTGTTCCTGTTGAAAATACAGTTGAATTAAAAAAGGGGAAGAAGGTCAATGCAGAAAAAAGGATTTTTCCTGGATACGTAATGGTAAACATGGATTTGAACGATCTTACTTGGAATATAGTGAAGAACACACAATATGTGGGAAAACTTCTAGGTGGGGGTAACACTCCATTAGCTATACCAGAATTTGAAGTTAAAAGAGTTTTGATGCAAGTTGAAGAAGGGAAAGTCGTTAAAGAGATGAAAAAAACCTTCGAGGTTGGCGAAAATGTAAAAATCATAAACGGTGTCTTTGAAACATTTAATGGTATCGTCGAAGAGGTAGAAGATGAAAAACAACGTCTAAAGGTATTGGTTTCTATTTTTGGCAGAGAAACTCCCGTAGATCTACATTTTGATCAAGTTGAGAAAAATATTTAATTAAGGTAATAAAAGTGAAAAAAGTTATTGGAGAAATAAAATTACAGATTTTGGCTGGAAAAGCAAATCCCGCACCACCCATAGGACCAGCGTTAGGGCAAAAAGGATTGAACATTGCTGAATTCTGCAAGCAATTTAACGACAAAACTAAAAAGGAAGATCCCAGCATGAAGTTACCAGTCATCATAACCGCTTACGCTGACAGAAGCTTCTCTTTTATAGTTAAATCCCCCCCCGTCTCAGATTTAATAAAAAAATATGCTGGGTTACAAAAGGGGTCTTCAACTCCTGGAAGAGAAAGTGCTGGCAGCCTAAAGAAAGAGGATGTGCTAAAAATTGCTGAAATAAAATTTATCGATATGGGGTTGGATGAATTAGGTGCAGCTACTAAAGCAGTCGAAGGTACAGCCCGCTCAATGGGAATTAACGTAATTGATTAAATTTTTATAGGAAAGATACATGGGCAAAAGAATTGAGAATGCAAAAAAATTAATAGACGAAAACAAAAGTTACAGCTTAGATGAAGCAATCTCTTTCTTTTTGAAAGAGTACTCGGAGAAATACAGTGCAAAATTTGACGAAACGATTGAGTTTATTTTAAAATTAGGTATTGATGCAAAACAATCAGACCAAATGGTTAGGGGTGCCGTAACTATGCCTAATGGACTAGGTAAAGAAAAGAAGGTTGCAGTTATAATTGAATCCTCTAGAGTCAAAGAAGCAAAAGACTCCGGAGCCGATGAAGTTGGTGGCGAAGACTTGATAGAAAAAATTAAAGGTGGTTTTTTGGATTTTGACGTATGCGTTTCAACTCCTGGCATGATGTCTAAAGTTAGTACCATTGGCAAATTACTTGGACCAAAGGGTCTGATGCCCAATCCCAAACTTGGAACCGTGTCAGATGACATTAAAACTGCGGTAAAAAATATCAAAAAAGGTCAAGTAGAATTTAGGGTAGATAAAAACGGAATTATACACACTGGAATAGCCAAAATAAAGCTTGAACAAGAAAAAATAAAAGAAAACATAATGGAATTATATAACGCTATTTTATCAGCAAGGCCTGCAAAATCAAAAGGAATATATATGAAAAATTTATTTCTAACTACCACTCATGGCCCATCATTAAAGCTTGACTTAAAATCATTTGTAGTTTAACATTACCAGCCATGCCGTAGTAATAAAGCAACATAATTAAAATTATTTAAAGTGGATAGAATTAATAAAAAAAAATTGGTCGCAAATTATTCAAAACTATTTGATGATTATGAAGCGATATTTCTAGTAAGGAATTCAGGGTTATCTGTATTAGATTCAAGATCTATAAGATCTCAGTTTAAGAAGATTGATTCTAAATTTATGGTTACCAAAAATAGCTTGGCAAAAATAGCCTTAAGTAATACAAAATTCTCAAATATTCAGGAATTTTTTAATGGCCCGATAGCTGTAACATACTCAGATGATCCAGTATCCACATCCAAATTACTGGTAAAGTTATGCAGTAGTAACGATAAAATAGAGGTTATAGGTGGAGCAATTTTAGATAAACAGCTAAACAAAGAGGATGTTGTCGCTTTATCTAAGATGCTTACTCAAAATGAAATTAGAGCGAAGATTGCAGGTCTAGTTAATGCTGCCGCAAGTAAAATTGCAAGGGTTCTTAACGAACCAAGCGCAAAATTAGCTAGAGTTATGAAATCTTATGCTGAAAAACAATAAAATTTATAGGAGACTAAAATGGCTGAACTTGATAAAATAGTTGATCAATTATCAAAACTTACGGTAATGGAGGCAGCAGATCTAGCTAAAATGCTAGAAGAAACTTGGGGTGTTAGTGCATCTGCACCTATGATGGCTGCGGCAGCTCCACAAGGAGAATCTGCGCCTAGCGAATCTGAAGAAAAATCTGAGTATGACATTATCTTGGAATCTGCTGGAGACAAGAAAATTAATGTAATAAAAGAAGTAAAAGCAATCACAGGGCTTGGATTAAAGGAAGCAAAGGAACTTGTTGAATCTGCACCAAAATCAATCAAAACAGCCGTTCCAAAAAGCGAGGCTGAAGAATTAAAAGGCAAATTGGAAGCTGCTGGAGCAAAAATAAGCTTGAAATAATTATTTATTTCAAGCTATTTGTTACTTACTAATTTTCTTAACTAATAAACATAGGTAAAAGAGTGTCTACATATCTTTCTAAGAGACGTATAAGGTATAGTTTTGGAAAAATCTCAAGCAATGTTAGCATACCCAATTTGATAAAAGTGCAAAAAAAATCTTATGAAGAGTTTTTGCAACTAGACATATCTCGAGATAGCCGCCAAAAACAAGGCTTAGAAGAGGTGTTGCAATCGGTTTTCCAAGTAAGTGACGTTGAGGGTAAAGCAAAACTTGAGTATATAAATTATGATCTTGGAGAACCTAAATACACTTCAGAAGAATGTATTCAAAGGGGTGTTAATTACGCATCCCCACTCAAAGTAAGCCTTCGTTTGATATTATGGGATTGTGACACAGAATTAGAGACCAGGGAAATAAAAGGGATAAAAGAGCAAGAGGTGTACATAGGAGACATCCCGTTGATGACTGACAAAGGTACATTTATCATTAATGGAGCTCAAAGAGTTATAGTTTCTCAATTACACCGTTCTCCTGGCGTCTTTTATACTCATGATGAAGGAAAGAATTCTAGCTCTGGAAAGTACATCTACTCAGCAAGAATCATACCATATAGAGGTTCATGGATTGATTTTGAATTTGACACCAAGGATATATTGCACTTTAGAATAGATAGAAAGAGAAAGATTCACGTCTCAACATTACTTAGAGCAATTGGCTATAATAAAAGCATGATCCTTGAAGAATTTTATAGATTTATAAAGTATGAGTGGAAAAAAGGACAGCTTATTACAAAGTTAGCTCCCAATAAATTTAGAGGGATGAAGATTGAGAGCGATGTAATAGATGCTGACACAGGTGACATTATTTTTGAAAAAGGCGTTAGGGTAACCCCTAGATTACTAAAGAATTTCGAAGAATCTAATACAGAAAAAAATTATATTGCAAGTGAAGATGAGATAAAAGGTAAATTTTTAGCTAAGGATATAGTGCACACTAAAACAGGTGAAGTATTGCACGAATCCACTCAAGAAATTACGCAGGAAGTTATTGATAACGTTACTGCCCTTGGAATAAATGAGATACACATACTTGATATTAATAATATTGATTCAGGTAGTTTTATAAGAGACACAATAGTATTGGATAAAAATAAAGATGAGGATCAAGCATTAGCTGATATATATAAAGTCTTAAGACCTGGAGAACCATCAACACCAGAGGTTGCTAAGCAACTTTTCGAAAGCATGTTTTTTGATAATGAAAAATACGATCTTTCATCAGTTGGAAGAATGAAGATAAATAAAAAACATGATCTAAAAACTTCCGGTGACAATACCGCTTTAACTAAAGATGATATAGTTGTGATTGTTAAACATTTATTGCAATTGAAATGTGGTAATGGTGGTGTAGATGACATTGATAGCCTTGCAAATAGAAGGGTTAGATCAGTTGGTGAATTAGTAGAAAATCAATTTCGCATGGGGCTTGTAAAAATGCAAAAATCTATTCTTGACAGAATGTCTTCTGTAGAAATAGATAATGTTATGCCACATGATTTGGTTAATTCAAAAACCTTAATGAGTTATTTAAGAGAGTTTTTTGGTATATCACAACTCTCACAATTTATGGATCAGACAAATCCATTAGCTGAAATTACTCACAAAAGAAGATTGTCTGCACTTGGGCCTGGAGGATTAACCAGAGAAAGAGCGGGGTTTGAAGTGCGAGATGTGCATACTACTCATTACAGTAGAATATGCCCTATTGAAACTCCTGAAGGTCAGAACATTGGTTTAATTAGCTCATTGGCAACTTATGCAGATATTGACAAATATGGATTCATAGAAAGTCCATATCGCAAAGTTAAAGATGGATATGTTACTAAAGAAATTATTCAACTAACTGCAATTGAAGAAGAAAGATACTATATTTCAAAATCTAGCATAGCTTTAGATGATGATGAAAGGATAGTAGATGAAGTTGTTACATGTCATAAAAAAGGTGAAGTTGTAAACGTCCCTAGAAGTAAAGTAGATTTAATAGATGTTTCACCACAGCAATTGGTTTCTGTTGCTGCATCCTTGATACCATTTTTAGAAAATGATGATGCAAACAGAGCTTTAATGGGTTCAAATATGCAGAGACAAGCAGTCCCATTAATTAAAAATGAGGCACCATTTGTTGGAACCGGGATGGAAAAAGTGGTGGCATGTGATTCTGGAACAGTAATTTTAGCTAAAAGAAGCGGAATTGTAGATCAAGTAGATTCTAAAAGGATTGTTATAAAAGTAAAGGATACTGAAGAAAGTGATATATCTGGAGTAGATATATATACCTTAATTAAACATTATAAATCAAATCAAGGCACATGCATAAACCAAAGGCCAATTGTAAGAGTTGGTCAATTTGTTAGAAAAGGAGATATTCTTGCAGATGGAGCTTCTACAGATATGGGAGAGCTTGCTTTAGGAAAAAATATTTTAGTAGCCTTTGTACCATGGAATGGTTACAACTTTGAAGATTCTATCTTATTATCAGAGCGCCTAGTAAAAGAGGATGTCTATACTTCTGTTCATATTAATGAATATGAAGTAGTTGCTAGAGATACAAGACTGGGACCTGAAGAAATTACAAGAGATATTCCTAATTTAAATGAAGAGAATCTTAATCATCTAGATGAAACTGGCATCGTAAATATTGGAGCTAAAGTAAATCCTGGCGACATATTAGTTGGTAAAGTTACACCAAAAACTGAATCACCATTAACTCCAGAGGAAAAACTTTTAAGGGCAATTTTTGGAGAAAAAGCTGCAGATGTACGAAATTCATCATTAAGAGTTCCGCCTGGTGCAAAAGGGGTAGTAGTTGATATAAAGATATTTACTAAACGAGGTGTGCAAAAAGATGAAAGGGCACTTTCAATAGAAAGGAACGAAATTGAAAAGTTCTCAAAAGATAAGGACGATGAAATTAGAATTATTGAAGATTATGTATTTGGTAGAGTGAAAAGTATATTATCAGGTAAAAAAATTAAGACTAAAGCTGGAAAAATTATAGTTACTAATGATGAATTTTTTAGCAATTTAGCTAATAAAGATTTATTATTATTAGAAATTGATGATGAGGAAACTAATAAAGAAATTAAAAAATTAGAAGACTTTTACGATGGCTATTTGAAAAAACTTGAAAAAGAATATAAACAAAAGGTTGGAAAATTACAAAGTGGTGATGATTTACCACAGGGCGTATTAAAAATTGTTAAAGTATACGTAGCAAATAAACTAAAAATTCAACCTGGTGATAAAATGGCTGGTAGACATGGAAACAAAGGTGTTGTGTCCAAGATAATCCCAGTTGAAGAAATGCCATTTTTAGATGATGGTCAACCAGTGGATATAGTTTTAAACCCTCTTGGTGTCCCATCCAGGATGAACATAGGGCAAATCTTAGAAACTCATTTAGGCTGGGCTTCAGTCGCTTTAGGTAAAAAAGTTGCAGTAGTGCTAGAAAAATGCCTAAAAAATTATCATGCATCACATGAATTAGAGCTAAGAGAAAAAATAAAAGAAGTCTATGAAATTCAAGAAAAAAATAGTAAAAAAGTTCAAAGCTATGTTGATGAGTTAAAAGCAGATGATTTACTAGATTTAGCACAAGACATCTCCAAAGGAATAAAATTTGCAACTCCCGTTTTTGATGGAGCCAAAGAGGAACATATAAATAACCTTCTAGAAAAAGCAGGTTTGGAAAAATCCGGTCAGGTAAGATTGAGAGATGGAAGAACAGGAGAATACTTTGATAGAAAAGTAACTGTTGGCTATATATATATGTTAAAACTTGATCACCTTGTTGATAATAAAATTCATGCGAGATCTATAGGGCCATATAGCTTAGTTACTCAGCAACCACTTGGAGGTAAATCTCACTTTGGTGGACAAAGATTTGGTGAAATGGAATGTTGGGCATTGCAAGCTTATGGTGCTGCATATACATTACAAGAAATTTTAACAATCAAATCAGATGACGTATCTGGTAGAATTAAAGCTTATGAAGCAATGATAAGAGGTGAAAACTCATTTGATGTTGGATTGCCAGAATCATTTAAAGTAATGATAAAAGAGATTAGATCTTTAGGTCTAAACATGGAAATAATAGAAAAAGAATAACAATTTTTAAAAATTTATAGAGGTAATAACCTGTGTTTAATTACTTAAATTCCCAAACTAATAAAGATTTTGATGCTATCAAAATATCTATTGCAAGTCCTGATCAAATTAGATCATGGTCTTATGGGGAAGTTAAAAGGCCAGATACTGTGAATTACAGAACAATCAAACCTGAAAATGGCGGATTGTTTTGTTCAAGAATTTTTGGACCAGTTAAAGATTATGAATGTCTTTGTGGTAAATATAAAAGAATGAAATACAGGGGGACTGTTTGTGAAAAATGCGGTGTTGAAGTAACAACATCAAAAGTCAGAAGAGAAAGGATGGGTCATATAGAATTGGCAACTCCAATAGTTCATATTTGGTTTTTAAGATCTTTACCATCAAGGATATGCACATTATTAGATATAACTTTGAAGAAAATAGAAAAAGTTTTATACTATGATGCATATATTATAAATGATCCTGGGATTACTAATTTAGAATATGGTCAATTGATATCAGAAGAAGATTATCACAAAGCAATTGAGCATTATGGAGAGGACAGCTTTCAAGCAGGTATCGGTGCTGAAGTAATAAAAACTATGCTAATGAGCATTGATTTAAAAGAAGATAAAGCAAAATTAAGAATAGAATTAGCAAAAACAAATTCTGAAACAACTAGAAAAAAGATAGTAAAAAGACTTAAATTAGTTGAAGATTTTTTAGAATCTGGAAATAAACTTGAATGGATGGTTTTAGAGGTCCTTCCAGTTATACCTCCAGATTTAAGACCTTTAGTTATGCTTGATGGTGGAAGATTTGCAACATCAGATTTAAATGAACTATATAGAAGAGTTCTTAATAGAAATAACAGATTAAACAGATTGCTTGAACTTAAAGCTCCAGACATCATTATTCGTAATGAAAAAAGAATGCTTCAGGAATCAGTTGACGCATTATTCGACAACAGTAGAAAGAGTAAAGTTATCAAAGCATCGAATAAAAGGCCTCTAAAGTCACTTGCAGACATGCTTAAAGGTAAGCATGGTAGATTTAGACAAAATCTATTAGGCAAAAGGGTAGATTATTCAGGTAGATCTGTAATTGTAGTTGGAGCGGATTTAAAGCTTCATCAATGTGGATTGCCAAAAAGAATGGCTTTAGAATTAATGAAACCATTTATATATTCTAAATTAGAACTTTACGGGATTTCTACAACAATTAAAGCTGCAAAAAAAATAGTGGAAGAGGAAAGGCCTGAAGTTTGGGATATTTTAGATGAGGTTATCAAGGAACATCCTATATTCTTAAATAGAGCACCAACTCTTCATAGACTTGGTATACAAGCCTTTGAACCAATCCTAATTGAAGGAAAGGCAATTCAATTACACCCTTTAGTTTGTGCTGCATTTAATGCTGACTTTGATGGTGATCAGATGGCTGTTCACGTACCTCTTTCAATAGAAGCGCAGTTAGAGGCAAGAGTATTAATGATGTCTACTAATAATATACTGGGATCAGCAAATGGAGAGCCAATTATTGTACCAACACAGGACATTGTTTTAGGCATTTATTATCTGTCATTACAATTCGAAAAACAAAAAGGTGAAGGCATGTGTTTCGCAAATTTAAATGAAGTTGAGCATGCTGTGGATGCAAAAAAGTTATCAATTCATGCAAAAATTAAATTTAGAACTAAGCTAGATGATCAAAATGGACAACCATCTACCGCAATGGTTGATACTACTCCTGGCAGACTATTTATTGCTGAACTTCTACCTAAAGAATCTCAAATTAGTTATGATTACATTAATAAAATCATGACTAAAAAAGAAATTTCTAGCTTAATAGATGTTGTTTATAGAAATTGTGGCCAAAAAAATACTGTAATTTTTGCAGATCACTTAATGGGTTTAGGTTTTAAATATGCTTGCCAATCTGGTATATCCATTGGAAAAGATGATATTGTCATTCCGGAAACTAAAGGTGCATATATTGCTAATTCTTACAACAAGATTAGAGAGTACGAGGAGCAATATTCAGATGGATTAATTACATCTGGTGAGAGATACAATAAAGCGATTGATGAATGGACAAAATGTACTGATGTAATTGCATCTGATATGATGAAAAAATTATTTGATCCTAATGATCCAAATAATAAACACAACACTTTTGAATCCCTAAATAGTGTATATATCATGTCTGATTCAGGAGCTAGAGGTTCGCCAGCCCAAATGAGACAATTAGCTGGTATGAGAGGATTAATGACAAAACCTTCAGGTGAAATTATCGAAACTCCAATCACATCTAATTTTAAAGAAGGGCTAAATGAGTTAGAGTACTTTATCTCCACTCATGGTGCAAGAAAAGGTCTGGCAGATACAGCACTTAAAACTGCAAATTCAGGTTATTTAACCAGAAAATTAGTTGATGTTGCTCAGGATTGCATTGTTATTGAGGATGATTGCGGCACCAATAATTCCATTTTAATTAGAGAAAGAGTTGAAAACGGAGAGGTTATCCTACCATTAAGAGAACTTGCTTTAGGTAGAGTATTAGCAGAAGACGTGCATTCATCAGAAAAAAATTCAATTTTAGTTAAAAAAGGTAAGCTAATTGATGAGGATATTATGTCTGTTATTGAGCAACATAATGTTGAAGCATTAAAGATTAAATCTGTCTTAACATGTGAAAGTAAAAATGGAGTCTGCAGCAAATGCTATGGAAGAGATCTTGCAAGAGGACAAATTGTTAATTTAGGAGAAGCTATTGGTGTCATTGCCGCTCAATCTATTGGTGAGCCTGGTACTCAATTAACCATGAGAACGTTCCATATTGGTGGTGCTGCTCAAAAAATAGCAAGCAAATCTGATATTATTTCTTCACATTCTGGAGTCGTAAAATTTGAAAACTCTACTATTATTCAAAATAATAGTGGAACTAAAATTAATATGAGTAGAAATTGTGAGCTTGTAATATTTCATGGGAAAAACAATGAAAAATTTAGGTGCAAAGTACCTTATGGTGCAAAAATTTTATTTGATGATAACGATAAAATAAGAGGTGGTGAAAAAATAGCAGAATGGGATCCATTTACTCTTCCAATAATGACTGATGTTACAGGTTATGTAGCATTTGTAGATTTAGAAGATTCAGTGTCTGTCAAAGAAATTCAGGATGATATAACAGGGATCACTAATAAGGTTATAATAGAAGGTAAGCAAACTTCAAAAACCTCAAGTTTAAGACCTAGGATTATCATTAAGGATGCTGATGGAAATCCTATAAAATTGAGTAATGGCTCAGAAGCAAGATATTTCTTACCAGTTAACGCAATCATTAATGTTTCAGATAATCAAAAAGTTGAAGTTGGTGATATATTATCAAAAATACCAAAAGAATCCTCTAAAAGCAGGGATATTACTGGTGGTTTACCGAGAGTTGTAGAATTATTTGAAGCTCGTCAACCCAAAGAAGTGGCAGTATTAAGTGAGATAGATGGTTATGTTGAATATGGGCAAGATTATAAATTTAAGAGACGATTAATAGTCAGATCAAAGGATGAAGAAGTTAAAACAGAATATTTCATTCCTAGAGGTAAACATATATCTGTGAATGAAGGTGATTATGTATTAAAGGGCGAGATGTTACTTGATGGAGATCCATCCCCTCATGATATATTGCGTATTCTTGGAAAAGAGGAATTTGCAAAATACATGATTGATGAAGTTCAGCAAGTTTATAAATTACAAGGAGTGAGAATCAATAATAAGCATATTGAGGTCATATTAAAACAAATGCTTAAAAAAGTAGAGATAACAGACCCAGGTGAAACAACATTTATTATTGGAGAACAAGTAGATAGGGAAAATTTTGAGCAAATAAATAAAAAAGCTAAAAAAGAAAAATATAAACTTGCTCAAGCAATAGGAATTTTGCAGGGAATAACAAAATCTTCATTGCAAACAAATTCCTTTTTATCTGCTGCATCATTCCAAGAAACTATAAAAGTATTAACAGAAGCTGCGGTTTCTGCTAAATCTGATAATCTAGTAGGATTAAAAGAAAATGTTATCGTAGGTAGGCTTATTCCTGCAGGAACAGGCTTTTATATGAATAAGCTAAAGAAAAAATATAACGACGCCAAAACGAATTGATTTTTATAAATAAAAAATACCAAAGATAAGAAACTTTTCGTTGTTGACTTTTTATAATATTCTTACTAATTTACGTATGAATGTGTCCTTAGCTCAGCTGGACAGAGCAACAGCCTTCTAAGCTGTGGGTCGGAGGTTCGAATCCTCCAGGACACACCACTTAAACATCTTACTATGTTTCTTTACGAGAAAAATATATACAAAAATTTATTTTTTCCATTTCTACTAATCACTTTTGCTATTTGTGGTATAGCCTGGATAGTTCAATCCATTAGATATTTGGAAATAATATTGAGTCAAGGAGCAAGAATATTAGACTTTATTAATTTAACTATATGCCTCATTCCATTACTACTTTTTATTATATTACCAATATCATTATTTCTTACTATACTATACGTCTATAAAAAATTTTTATTTGATAGTGAAATTATTGCTTTATATTCCTTAGGTGTAGTTAGAATTAATATCATTAAACCATTTGTTAAATTTTCTATCTTGGTTACAATTGCCCACCTATTACTTTCATTTTACCTATTACCAATTAGTTCTAATAAATTTAAAAATCTAAAATTAAATATCAGCCAAAGTTCAATTATCAACCTACTGCAATTCAATACCTTTATATCAAAAATAAGAGGATTAACTATATTTATAGAAAAAAAAGAGGGGGATAATTTGCTTAAAAATATATTAATTAATGATTCTAAAAATGTAGATAAAGATATTACTTTTATAGCCAGTTCGGGAAAATTTTATAGTAATAACAAGCTTTACAGATTAATTTTATATGATGGTACAAAAATAGAGTTTCAAAAAAATAAACAAAGATACTCTATGATCAAGTTTTCTGAATTTACAATAGATTTAAATCAAGGAGAAAAATCTAATAATAAGCTAATTGATGATAGTTATGAGCTGACTGTGCCGGAATTGTTATTTTCCAATAATATTCCTGATAACAAGATTAAAAAATTTAGAGCTCAAGGTCATTTTAGATTGATATGGCCACTAACTTCAATATCAATGGCAGTTAGTATTTTATATTTTTTAACACGAAGAGAAGAAAGTAGAATACAAAATTTCAAATTGAATTTTTATAGCTTTCTTTCAATGATATCAATTATAGGATTTAATTTATCATTTTATATATTTAACCAAGTCAGCTATAAATATTACCCAATTGTGTATATATTTAATATTTTTTTACCTTTAATTATATATTATAAATTATATAGGCATAATAATAAAAATTTGCTTTTAATTAATCCTCTAATCTAAAATTTATGCCTTAATTTTAGGGCTAAAGCCAATGTTCCTTCATCAATATAATCTAATTCTGTTCCAATAGGTATACCATTTGCTAATCTAGATATTTTTAAATCTGCATTTTCTAGTAATTTTGCAATATAATGAGCTGTGGTTTGACCTTCAAGTGTTGAATTTGTTGCAATAATAACTTCTTTTATCTGAGAATTATTAAATCTTGCTTTAAAATTATCAAAATTTAAATTTTTAGGGCTGATACCTTCAATAGCAGATAATGATCCACCTAAAACATGATATATCCCATAAAAAGTTTTACTTTTTTCAATTGCCCATAAATCAGATATATTTTCTACTATACATAAAATAGCTTTATCTCTTTTATTACTTAAACATATCTCACATGGATTTGAAACATCAATATTAAAACAAATATTACAAGTTTGTATTTCTGTAAATGCATTTTCTAAAAGCTGTGAAAATCTCAGCATATTATCTTTATTTTGAATTAAATGTAATGCAATCCTTTTGGCTGACTTAGGTCCTAAACCAGGTAATTTGGAAAATGTCTTTATTAATTGTTCTAAGGAATTTATTTGCATTTGACTGAATTAGGGATAATTGACATTGTCTAAATGAGCACCACCATCTAAGGATATGATTTGACCCGTAATAGATTTATTATTTACTATAAAATTGATTGTATTGCAAATTTCTTCAACGGTACCACTATATCCAAGAGGATTATTACTGAAAGTTTTTTTAAAATTTTCTTCGCTTTGTTTAGAATTTTTCATTATCTGTCCAAGTGATATTCCATTAACTCTAGCTTTAGGAGCATAAATTTTTGCTGATAACCTTGTGAAATCAGCAAGCATACGTTTGCTGAAATAATATGAAGTAAATTTTTTAGGCAGTTTATAAATTATGCTATCTAGTATATTTATGATATTAATTTGATTTTCAGAAATATTAAGATCTATAGTTGTTTTAGCAAGTAATGACGGAGCTATGAAATTAATTTTAAGTGCCTTCATTAAAGTTTCATTATTAAAACCACATAAAGAATCCATTTCAAAAATTGAGGCATTATTTATAATCAATTCTATAGAAACTTCTTGTGCAAAAAATTTGGAATTATTATCTTCAGAAAAATCATTTTTATATAATATACATCTTTTTTCTAATGAAATTATATGTTTTTGTAATTGAATAGCTTCGCTTTCAGAATTATTATAATGAAGAATAATATCCCATCCCTCTTTTGCTAAAAAAATCGCAACATTCTTTCCAATTCTTTTGGCCGACCCTGTGATTAATGCGTAAGACAATTGATTATATGTTAAGTTACTGCTACTATGGCTATATACATTGTATATAATGAAAATTTAAATTTTTAAACATTTTAATGAGTGAAACAGATTTTTTACCAAGCGTTCTAATTCTTTTAGCATCGTCTATCATAGTAGTTATTTTATTACATAAACTTAAAACTAGTCCAGTTTTAGGATACTTAATTGCTGGAGCAGTAATAAATGCCTATGGCTTAATAAAAGAGCCCGAGTATGCGCATTCCTTGGCAGAATTTGGCATAGTCTTTCTTTTATTTATGATTGGTTTGGAGCTTTCATTCGACAGACTGATAAAGATGAGACTTCATGTATTTGGCTTTGGAGGTCTTCAAGTCCTCATAACATCTTCTATAATAGCTTTTGTGCTATATAAATTCTTTAATTTTTCAACATCAATATCTGTAGTAGTTGGAGCTGCTTTAGCATTGTCCTCTACAGCAATAGTATTACAAGTTATTGCCGAGGCAGGTAGGCAATCAAGCCAAGTTGGAAGATTGTCACTCTCAGTATTGCTGATGCAAGATTTAGCAGTGGTGCCATTGCTTGCAATTATGCCGTTACTCGCAGATAAAAATGATAATATTATGCAAATAATAGGAATATCTGGGTTAAAAGCACTGGGAGTGATAATAGTAATAACAATATTTGGCAGATTATTTTTAAGACCCTTTTTCTCATTAGTTGCATCTGTAAAAACTGATGAGGTATACGTTACCACGGCGTTATTAATTGTTCTGGGAGCCGCTTGGACTACAAGCATGCTAGGATTATCATCTGCTATGGGTGCGTTTATAGCAGGTATATTAATAGCTGAGACAGAATATAGAAATCAAATAGAAGATAGTATACATCCATTTCAAGGATTGTTTTTAGGACTATTTTTCCTAAGCGTTGGCATGTCGATAGATATAGAATTTATCAAAGACAAATTTCAAGCAGTAATACTTGCTGCATTTGCTTTGATATTTATTAAGGCCACCATAATACTTGCTCTTTGCAAATTATTCAAATTAAGATGGGGAGCAACCGTCCATTCTGCCCTATTATTATCTCAAGGTAGTGAATTTGCATTTATATTGTTTAATATGGCTGCAACTAAAGGAATAATTGATGCTAAAACTTCTGAATTCATGCTAATGGCTGTAGCAGTATCAATGGGGATAACACCTTTACTTGCAATGATAGGCTCTAAAATTGAAGATAAAATGGATTCCAAGGAAGAGCTTGATAGCAATCAAGAATTTAAGGGTATTAATGATTTGAGTGATCATGTTATAATTGCTGGATTTGGAAGAGTTGGTAGAATTGTGGCTTATATGCTTAACAAAGAGCAGATGAATTACATAGCAATTGAAAGTAATTCAAGAATTGTAAAAAAAGCTAGACAACAAGGCTTTCCCGTATTTCAAGGCGAAGTTAGTGATACTAATATTCTACAAGCGTTGGGTATCAAGAGAGCTAAAGCAATGATTTTAACTATGAGTGATAGGGTCACACTTAGAAAAACTACAAAAAAAATTACCATTAACCATAAAAATGTTAGATTAATTTCAAGAGCAGCAGATTACAAGCATAGTAAAGATTTAAGAAAATTAGGAGCAGAAAGTGCAATCCCAGAAAGAATTGAGGTTGGTCTTCAATTAGGTGGGCATGCTCTGGAAAATCTAGACTCTGTAAAACATAACATTCTTGCTATAAAAGAAGAGATTCGAAGAAATAATTATTCAAAAATAGAGGAAAATGAGTTATTCAAATGCTAACTTAGTTTTGGTAACTAAATGATTCCACATAGATTAGTCAATTTTGCATTGTTATTCCATCAGGCTGTTAGTAAGGGCCTGCTGCTTTTCAGTAGTACAGTACTGGCGATTGTTATTGCCAATTCAAAATTTACCTCTCTATATCATAATTTTATTGAACAAAATTTTCAAATATCCTTAGGGCAAAATTCTTTTTCATTATCAATACATAGTTGGATAAATGAATTTCTCATGGCTATTTTTTTTCTAATAGTAGGAATGGAAATAAAACGAGAGATGGTTGATGGCCATTTAAAAAGCAAATCTCAAAGAATTCTACCTATTGTAGCTGCTTGCTTTGGGGTGATATTCCCTGTGTTAATATACATAGCTTTTAATCATCAAGATGAGATTGCTATGCAAGCATGGGCAATTCCTGCTGCAACAGATATAGCATTTGCACTGGGAGTTTTTGCAGTTTTTGCGAAAAAATTACCGTTGACATTGAGGGTTTTTTTAACTGCACTCGCCATAATTGATGATCTAATTGCTGTTATCGTAATTGCCTTGTTTTACAGTGGCACTTTATATTTAGGTTATTTTATACCAATTATTCTTTGTTGTGTGCTTTTATATTTACTAAATAGGGCAAAAATTTCTGCACTTGAGCCTTATTTAATCGTTGGGATATTTATGTGGTATTTCTTTTTCAAATCTGGAATTCACTCAACAATTGCTGGAGTTATACTTGGTATATTTATTCCATTAAAAATATCAAATAATAATTCTCCCTTAAAAAGACTTGAAAAAACATTAGCTCCATATGTTGAATATCTCATTCTACCTTTATTCGCTTTTTCAAATAGTGGGATTTGTTTTGGTTCAATTAATTTAGAATCTTTATATCATCCCGTTGTTATAGGCATTGTGCTCGGATTATTAATAGGTAAGGCATTTGGAATTTCATTGGCTGTACATATTTTAAAAGCTTTAAAAATCATAACACTGCCAGATAACGTGCGAATGAAACACTATTATTATATATCAGTACTTTGCGGTATAGGGTTTACAATGAGTTTATTTATTGGATTGATAGCCTTTGAACACAATGCCATGTATTTAGAATTGGCAAAAATAGGTATAATTCTTGGATCATTGATTTCAACAATTATAGCAATAGCACTAATGAAAATTTTTAAAGAATAATTTGATAATTGATGATTAAGAATTTTGAGTGGAAAATTGCTAAAAGATACATTGGTTATAATAATAAATTTATTTCCTTAGTAAGTTATTTAGCAACTATTGGCATTGCTCTTGGGGTGATGACATTAATAATTGTTATGTCTGTTATGAATGGATATGAGGTTGAATTAGTTAAAAAAATACTAGGTATAAATGGTCATGTAACTGTTAGTAAGTATGATCAAAAAATTTTAAATCATACTGAGCTTATAAGAGATATAAAAAATATAGAACATGTCGAATATGTCGCTCCATTAGTAACTGGGCAAGCTTTAGCTGAGAGTAATAAAAATTCCACAGGAGTGATGGTTAGAGGAATGGACTTTGATTCATTGAATAAAAAACCGATCATGCAGGATGCTTTTATTATTAAAAATGACCAATCTAAATTTAACAAAAATGAAATTTATATAGGCAATGCACTGGCTAAAAATCTAGGATTATATTTAGGTGATAAAATGAGGTTGATAGTGCCAAAATTTGATACCACAATACTTGGAGCCATTCCCAAAATAAAAACCTTTTACGTTTCAGGAATATTTGATGTTGGAATGTACGAATATAATGCAAGCACGGTTTTTATACCAATTGATACAGCGCAGTTACTATTTGGCACCGATCAATCAATTACAGAAATTGAAATTATATTAAATAACGTTAAAAATATTGAAAAAGTTAAAAGAGCTATTATTAAAGACATTCCTGATCAAAATATAATACTTACTGATTGGGGGCTAGCAAATCAATCCTTAATAAATGCCTTAAGAGTTGAACGAAATACAATGTTTTTGATTTTGGTATTAATAATTATGATAGCCGCCTTTAATATAATTTCAGGGCTTGCAATGTTAGTTAAAGAAAAATATAAAAGCATAGCAATCCTTAGAGCAATTGGAGCATCTCGCAGCTCTATAATAAAAATATTTGTTTTAGCAGGTGCTTTTTTAGGTTTTATAGGAATAATATCTGGTTCAATGTTAGGTGTAGCCTTTGTGCTAAACATTAATGGTATTAAACAAATATTGGAATCAACCACAGGTGCCACATTATTTGATCCAATGATTTATTTTTTAACTTCATTGCCATCAGAGCCAGATGTAGCTGAAATTATTAGCATAGTTGGTATATCAATGTTATTATCATTACTCGCAACAATTTACCCTGCTTGGAAAGCTGCAAAAATGCTACCTGCAGAAGCTTTAAGATATGAATAAGTGTATATGCCTAATTTAATTAATACGTTACAAAGTAGAGAGTTTATATATCAATCTACAAATTTAGAACAGCTAGAAAAAAAAGTTTCCGATAATAAAATTAAAGCATATATAGGTTTTGATTGCACAGCAAAATCACTGCATGTTGGAAGCTTAATTCAGATTATGATGCTACGCTGGTTACAAAAATTTGGACATCAACCTATTATTTTACTTGGAGGCGGTACAACAAAAATTGGTGATCCCTCAGGTAAAGATGCGGCAAGAAAGATGCTAGGGGATAATGATATAGAAGAAAATAAAAAATCATTAAAAAAAATATTCAACCAATTTTTGAATTTTGATTCAAAAAACAAAGCCATTATCTTAGACAATGATGAATGGTTAAGTGAATTAAAATATATAGAATTTTTAAGAGATTTTGGTAAGCACTTCTCAATCAATAGAATGATAAATTTCGAAAGCGTTAAAATGCGATTGGACAGAGAACAATCTCTGAGCTTTCTCGAATTTAATTATATGCTTCTTCAGGCTTTTGATTTTTATCATCTATATAAAGACCAAGAATGCGTGCTACAAATTGGGGGTTCCGATCAATGGGGCAATATTATTAATGGTGTTGAATTAATTAGAAAAAAACTAGGAAAAGAGGTTTTTGGACTAACTTCTCCACTTCTTACGACTAGTAGTGGCACAAAGATGGGCAAAACTGAAAGTGGTGCAATTTGGCTGAATGATGATATGTTGTCTTCATATGAATATTGGCAATTTTGGAGAAACACTGAAGATGCCGACGTTGTAAAATTTTTAAAATTATTTACTGAACTACCACTAGATGAAATTAATGAGCTCTCAAAATTAACCGGCAAAGAGATCAATAATGCCAAAATTATTTTAGCGGATGAAGCAACTAAGTTATGTCATGGAATTGAAGCATCTATCAATGCAAAATCTACAGCTCAAAAAACTTTTGAGGACAATAGTGTTGGTGATAATTTACCAAAATTTAAAATTACTTTAAATGAGATAAATGACGACCTCCCTTTATTTAAACTACTGGTATTGTCTGGCTTATGCGAATCTAATGGTGCTGCAAGAAAGTTGATTCAAGGAAGTGGCGCTAGAGTTAATAATAATGTGATAAACGACATCAATTATATGATTCAACAAAACGATTTTCATGACAATAAATTAAAGCTTTCAGCTGGAAAGAAAAAACATGTATTAGTACAATTATAACTTGACTGAAATTATAAAAAGTTTTACCTTCTTAACAAATGATAATGTTGATTAATATGAGCAAAAACACCTTTTCGAAAATTTTTATATGCCTTTTTATCGTAATTTTTGTGTCTGGTTGTGCAGGTAAAACAGCAAACCCTATAATGGTCTCACAATATGGTGATGAACAAAAGTCATGTAATGCATTGAAATTTGAAATGACTACAATGCAAAACAACATGCAAGATATATTGCCTAAAACAGAAAAAACAGGCAAAAATGTTGCTTTAGGAGTAGCAGGTGCGTTTTTTCTAGTACCTTGGTTTTTCATGGATTTTTCTAGTGCAGAGCAAGTTGAATACGAAGCTTATAGAAATCGTTATAATCATCTTGCCTCTATAGCAATTTCAAAAGAATGTGGCATCGAAAAGAAAGTTTATCCTTCTGCAGAAGAGTTAAAAAAATTATACGAGCAAAAAAAAGACCAAGAAAAACTTAAAGATAAAGTTGAGACTAAAAAATAATTGTTTATTATCGAGTTAATATGAGCAAAAATACCTTTTCAAAAATTTTTATATGCCTTTTTATCGTAATTTTTGTGTCTGGTTGTGCAAGAGATTTGTCAAACAGCATGTATGTTAGTGATTCAACAACAAACTTTACTCTAGAAGGACAAATTGTCTCTGTTCGCCCTGTAACAATTAGGGATTCAGATAGATTGCAAGACAACTCAACTGGTATGGCTACTGGTGCTTTGGTTGGTGGAGTTGCTGGAAGTGGAATTGGAGGTGGCTCTGGAAGAGTTGGTGGTTTGATAGGAGGAGCTGTAATTGGAGGTTTAGTTGGGGCTGCTATGCAAGATTCACTTAGTACCAGCAAAGGCTTAGAGTATGTTATTAAAGTTGATATATCGAACATTAAAGATACTTATTACGAAGGAAATATGGCTTTAAGAAACGTTATTGCAACTGCAAGAGTTAATGGTATGTTAACAATAGTACAATCTGAAAAAGATCCATTGCAAAAAGGGCAAAAAGTTTATGTAGTTTTCTCAGATAACCGCACAGGAGTAATCCCTACTCAATAAAATTCATAATTAAAATGTCACTAAAAAATAAGTTTCTAGTTGTAGCATTACTTGTATTCACAAGCTGTGCACCCATTACCACCAGACAAACCTCTAACTATAAAGAAGTTATTGCCAAATATAATACAATAGCTTTATTGCCAGTTGAAGTGGAAATAAATTCAGTTGATGCAGGAGGAAAGACAAAGAGATTTTATGATTATGAATATCATTTAGAAAGCCTCATTAAGGATAATATTATTCCTGAAATGAGATTAAAGGGATTTAAAATTTCTTTTTTAAGTAGAAAAGATGCGCATGATAAAGGAATTTATAATGAAGTTCTGCAACTAAGACAAAAATATAATGAAGAAATGAAGGCACTTCATGGTCCAAAATTTAAAGAAAAGAATGCATCATCAATAGATGTAAATTTTGGGCAATACGCAACTCGTATCGGTGAAGTTGAAAACGCTGATTTGCTTATGATAGTAGATTTTTCTGGTTATGCTAGAACAAGTGGCGCTGTTGCACTTAGCTTTTTGACAGGAATGGTAACAGGTATTTATTCAGGAGGACCTAGTGCAGGTTCATCAATGTTAATTAGTATAATTGATGCTAAAAATGGTAAATTACTTTGGAATAACACTGCTCATGAAGCTGATGCGTTTTTCACTTCAAGTAGTAGCAATAGAGCTAAACAGGATAAGATAGACAATCTAATGATCATTACGCTAATGAAAAAAATATTTAAGCCTTTTTTGTTATAAGTGAAGAGAGCCCAATGTGTCAGAGTAAAATTGATTAAAAAAGAGAAATAATTTCTTGATGAAACCCTATCAGACTTTAGCCTCGTGAATAGCATTTAAGTCCTGAAAATTTAAATAAAACACATTACTATTATTACTACTATAAGCTATATGAAAAATTTCATATAGAGTGCTATGTGTGATTGACCCTAAAAAGATAAGAAGAATAGTGAGAAGACATTGCCAGTTATTTATCCGGTGATATTGAAATCAGTTTTGAAAGAATAATTAATAAAAGCTTAGAACAAGAAAAAGTCTTTCTAGAATATTTTTACCTTATTATAGTGGACTGAAAATTACAAAAACAGATTTTGATATGGATATTTATGAATTAAGTAGTTTTGATAGTATTAACAAAAATCACAGTAATTCTATTGAATTTATCGTAAATTACAAGAAATCAGAAACAGTCTACTATGTAAAACCAATGTTTACAAATCAATTGATAAATTTAATAATAGCAAATTCATTATTTAGGGTATGTCTTTGGCAAAGAGTTTATTCCTGAGGTTGGAGTTGCAATAGAAAATAAATTAAATGCTATTAAATTTTATTCGGTACTTGAAGAAGTTGATCTAGTAAATGCTAACCATTTGCCTCATTTAGCATCTGGTTTTATAGGAAATGGATGGGGTACAGGTTATCTGCTTTCCAATATGTCGTTTGATACCAATATTGGAGAGTATCGTGAGAATGCATTCAATGCTGAAAAAGGAGGTTTGATAAATTTATTATTTCAGGATTCTGATGTTCATATAAAAAATGAGCATTATGTTATAAAAAATAATAAATATTATTATATTCGTCTAGACGTTGATCATGCAGATTTTGTATACACTCCATTATCTAATACCATGGATACTTATATACACCTTCATGATACATTGAAAAAATATAATTTTTCATGCAATGCATTAAAAATATTATCAGAACTTTTGGAAAAGCGTGAAGTATTTAGAAAAAGTATCTTGCTATCTTTAGATTATATTTCTAAAATTTTTTCAGATGAATATATACACAGAATTTATAGAGGTGCAGAAGGATTTAAAGCAACATATGATACAAGCAATTACTATAAGCCTATAGATATCAAAAATAATGAAGAACTTAGTGAACGAATATTGTCTAATTTTGATAATATTATTTATAACACTCAACATAGTCTAGATGAATTGATAAAAGATACTAAATTTCCTCTATTAAACGAAATCTGCAACCCTACCTACGACCTATAGTAAAAAAACATGAAACATAATGGCGAAACTCAGTTATAAGAAAACTATCGCCATTATGTAGATTATAGTTAACGTTATATTTACCCTTCCTGTTGAATATATTTTTTAATGTATCAACCATAGATACAAAATGGATTAAGCTATAGATTTCAGTCTTAAAAAATTATCCTGGAACGTTACAGAATTTATTTTTAACTATATAAAGTTTTGTTAATATCTCGAATTTCAATAGTGATATGTTACTAAGATTTGTTAACAAAGTATTACTTAATAGTACTTTTTATCGTTCATTTCTTCCAGCTAAAATAGCTACTTGTAGATGAATAAAATCTTCTTTGTTATTATTAACTAAATAGTCATTATATTTTATTGCTCTTACTTTGATATTTTTCTTACCAAATACTAAAGAGCTAGCTAGAGTATCATGTATTACTTTAAGCAAACTGATAATTATAAATGCGTTTATAACATTTTCTGAATATTCAATTATGCAATGAGGCATTAATTTTATCACTAAAAGATCAATGCATTAATCATACAAAAAACCTTAATGAAAATGAAGAAAATAAATACGAATAAACTGACTCTTCATGCAGCGTCAAGTTAAAATTAGATCATATTATAGGTATTGAATAAAAGAATAAAGTCTAAAAAAAATCATAGAATTTAAAAAAATATTCAAAAATATTAGTCCCAAAGCTAACTCAGTAAATACTGATATGGTAGACTTAATGTTAATTAATAAAATTGATATTTTTTTATAAATTGAGATACGTATATAATATAGAATTTATAAGACGGTGGCGATAGTAATTGTTTTTGATAACATAAAGTTATCTATATTTGTCTTTAGGAGGTAATCCAGCCGCAGGTTCCCCTACGGCTACCTTGTTACGACTTAACCCCAGTCATCAAATTCTCCTTGGTAAACTGCCTCTTTGCAGTTAGCTCATTTACTTAAGGAAAATTTAACTTCCATGGCTTGACGGGCAGTGTGTACAAGACCCGGGAACGTATTCACCGCAGCGTGCTGATCTGCGATTACTAGCGATTCCAACTTCATGCACCCGAGTTGCAGGGTACAATCCGAACTGAGGTAGCTTTTTGAGATTTGCTCCAGGTCGCCCTATTGCATCATATTGTAACTACCATTGTAACACGTGTGTAGCCCAAGTCATAAGGGCCATGCTGACTTGACGTCATCCTCACCTTCCTCCAATTCTCCATTGGCAGTTTCTTTAAAGTTCCCAGCATTACCTGTTGGCAATTAAAGATAAGGGTTGCGCTCGTTGCGGGACTTAACCCAACATCTCACGACACGAGCTGACGACAGCCATGCAACACCTGTGATAGTCCAGCCGAACTGACTAGCTAGTTTCTTAGCTATACGACTAACATGTCAAGACTTGGTAAGGTTTTTCGCGTAGCATCGAATTAAACCACATGTTCCACCGCTTGTGCGGGTCCCCGTCAATTCCTTTGAGTTTTAACCTTGCGATCGTAGTTCCCAGGCGGAGTGCTTAATGCGTTAGCTTCGACGCTAAAACATAGTTCTAACATCTAGCACTCATCGTTTACTGCGTGGACTACCAGGGTATCTAATCCTGTTTGCTCCCCACGCTTTCGTGCAACAGCGTCAGTATTTAGCCAGACAGATGCTTTCGCCTTCGATATTCTTTCTGATATCTACGGATTTCACCCCTACATCAGAAATTCTTCTATCCTCTCTAATACTCTAGCTTTACAGTTTTGTAAGCAATTCTTTGGTTGAGCCAAAGGCTTTCACTTCCAACTTATAAAGCCGCCTACGCACGCTTTACGCCCAATAATTCCGAGTAACGCTTGCCCCCTTCGTATTACCGCGGCTGCTGGCACGAAGTTAGCCGGGACTTTTTCTGTGGATACCGTCATTATCTTCTCCACTAAAAGAATTTTACAGCCCTAAGGTCTTCATCATTCACGTGACGTCGCTGGATCAGGCTTTCGCCCATTGTCCAATATTCCCCACTGCTGCCTCCCGTAGGAGTCTGGACCGTGTCTAAGTTCCAGTGTGGCTGATCATCCTCTCAAACCAGCTAAAGATCGTTGCCTTGGTAAGCCATTACCTTACCAACAAGCTAATCTTGCATGGGCTTATCTTGTAGCGATAAATCTTTCACCTCTCGGCAATATATGGTATTAGCTACTGTTTCCAATAGTTATTCCATACTACAAGGAAAATTCCCATGTATTACTCACCCGTTTGCCACTAATTCTATTTATGCAAGCACAAATAGAATCCGTTCGACTTGCATGTGTTAAGCACGCCACTAGCGTTCACTCTGAGCCAGGATCAAACTCTCAAGTTTGACTATTCAAGTAGTAAACTTAAATAGTTTACCACCGTCTTATAAATTCTATATTTACGATTTCAAATATTATGATTCGGTAGAGATATTTATAAACTTTTTGAGCATGAAGTCAACGACTTTTTAACACTTATTCATATTTTTTTTTAATATCATATATAAAAGCACCTTAATATTTTGATTTTCACATCTCTTTTAGCAGCTTTCCGCCTATTTAACGTCCTCAATATAAAATAAGCTTTTATAATAAATTATCAATTTTAAATTTTTTTTATTGATTTTTAGACAACATTAAAATTTATTTATACGTATAATTTACAATTTAATACATCCTATAAAATTATCTCATGACGCAATAAATTAATTTATTGTATTTTTTCTCCTATAATTTTTTCAAAAAACAAATATAGAATGGCAAGAAATATTACATAGAAGGCTGGAGAATAATACAAATTAGTAATTTTAATTAAGTAAGAACATATGACTGGTGAAAATCCACCAAAAATTGCAATACCAAGAGTATAACTCAATCCAACTCCGCTGTATCTTACTTCTGCAGCAAATTTTTTAATTGCATACGGATATGCTGGCGCACATAATCCACCAGCCAAAATAGGTAAAATTAATAAACCCAAAATAAATACTGAGTAATTAGTACTATTCAAAGCTACAAATGCTGGAATAAATAATAATATTGTTAAATATGTAAAAAATATAATAAAGCTCCTTGGATTGTATTTATTAGACACTTTTCCTAAAATTATCAAAGATATAATAAAAGCGAATATTGAGAAGGAAGAATACTTTAAAGCCAGTAGGTGTTCGATCTGAAGCTGCTTTTCTAAATATGGAGTTAGATACGCCATAATAGTATAAGATACAGCAGTAGTAACACCTCCTAAGGATGCTATTAAAATCATTTCTTTCCAATAATCTTTAAAAACCTTTGCAATTGGAATTTTCAAAATCTTCTGCTTTTTTTGCATGTCTATAAAATCTTTTGTTTCTGGCAGTGAAAATCTTAAATACAAACCAATTAACCCAAAAAAAGACGCAATAAAAAATGGTATTCTCCAACTCAAAAAGCTATTTATTCCCAATTTATTCATTAATATACCAACAGATACAGCTAAAAAAGAACCCGAAACTATTGAAGCAATTATTATACCACCAGCTTGCCCCCTATTAGCTATTTTGCTATGCTCAAGCATAAACAATGCGGCACCAGGCCCCTCACCCCCAACAAAAAATCCTTGTGATAATCTAAGCACTAATAAAAGAATTGGAGCTGCAATTCCTATAGTCTGGTACCCCGGTAAAACAGATATAAAAAAAGTCACAATTGACATTCCAAGTATTGTATAACTCAGGCTTTTTTTTCTACCGACTTTATCTCCAAAATGTCCAAAAAAAACTGCACCAATTGGTCTTGAAAGAAATCCTGTACCAAAAATTACAAATACCGATATCATTTGTGTAAACGAATCTAGTTTCGGAAAAAAAGACTGTCCTATCTCTTTAGCAAAAATGGCAAAAAGTGTAAAACCAAAATATTCTATTAAATTTCCCAATAATGAAGTGAAAGCAATTTTATTACTTGTCTGCATGTTATAAATACCTAATTCTGTAAAATTAGAAATATTAGTATATATAAATTTATCTTTTGCAACTGATATTATGAATCAAAATTATAGCTAAACTTGACAATATAAAGCCAGGTATAATTTCAAATAGTTCAAACACACCACCAAAAGATTTTAATGAGCGCCATACGACGACTGTAATTCCACCTACTATTATTCCACTTAGCGCACTAAATTTTGTCATTTTTTTTAAATAAAGAGAAAATAATATAGTTGGACCGAATGCACTACCCAAACCTGCCCAGGCTAACTGAACTAAGCTCAGAATTGTGCTTTTAGGATTAGATGCATACGCCATAGAGATCAATATTACTATAAACATAATTATTCTAGCAATCCAAATTTTATTGAATGTCCCAAATATTTTTGGGTATATATCTTCTGTTAAAGAACAAGCCGTAGCATGTAATTGAGCTGATATAGTGCTCATAATAGCTGATAGCACTGCAGCTAAAACAAAACCAGAAAGCCAGCCTGGAAATAATTTATCCGCTGAGAGTAAAAATATTGTCTCCGGATTAATACTATCAACATTCTTAAATAGCAGTATACCAAGTAGCCCTATACAAAAAGAGCCTATTAATGATAAAATCATCCAGCTCATACAAATATTTTTTGAGGCGTTGAGAGTTTTTGATTTATCTATTGCCATAAATCTCACTAAAATATGCGGTTGACCAAAATATCCTAACCCCCAACTTAGTAAGGAAACTATCGCAATAACATCAAGATTTAAAAATGGATCTAGATTCAGATCAAGAGCCTTGATATCACTATTATCACTGCCAATTAACATAGTAATTGGCACTAAAAGAAGTGCAAACAACATCAACAGCCCCTGCATAACATCAATTTTATTGATTGCAGTAAATCCTCCCAAAGCCGTGTATATAAAAACAAAAGCTCCACTAAAAATTAAACAATGCAAATAATCATAAGGAGTATATGTTTCGATTAAGAAGGCCAAAGCCACCAGTGCAGATGCAATATAAATGATAAAAAATATTGCAGTTATTACCGCAACTATTATCCTTAAAAATCCAGACTTATCATCAAATCTGTTTGACAAATACCCAGCTATAGTTACTGCATCACCATATTTTTGAGTTTTCACCCTAATTCTCCTAGCTACAAACTGCCAGTTTAAATATGCACCTATCGTCAATCCTATAGGTAACCAAATTTCAGAGATTCCATTTAAAAATACAGCACCAGGCAATGCCATCATTACCCACCCACTCATATCAGCAGCACCAGCACCTAATGCAGCTGTAATAGCATTCAACTTTCTACCACCTATGGCAAAACCTTTGGAAGTTTTATTTTTTTTTGAAGAATGAATTCCTATTGCAATTATTCCTATAAAATACAAAATTACTACTAATAGCTTCATTTAATTAATTTTTTATTTTTATGACTTACTGAGAAAACTAATTCATTATACACTAAAGTGAACAAAATGATACCGTAAGATAAATTTTATGCTCAAAACAAGCCAATGTTCAATTTTAACTAAAATTATATTAATAATATACCTTACATCTTTTAGTATTATTTCATGTTTTGCTAAAATTACTAACAAACCTGATTTTATATCTGGAGATTTTGATTATTATGTTTTTGCTCAAAGCTGGTATCCTACATTTTGCACAAGCGGACCAAAAAATGAATGTAAAAAT
>CAJQNX010000097.1 GCA_905479795.1 uncultured Candidatus Midichloriaceae bacterium
GCTTATGCTAGTGAGTGATGGGTTCTTCATAGTTTTGATTTCATTAACCTTTGCACTTAGCTCATTCTGTGCATTTCATGCTTTCAAGAGAGCCGATTTATCTTTATTAATGCCAATTCATTTTACTGGAATAGTGATGACTGCTATACTAGGTATCTTAGTATTTAATGAGAAAGTCGGTTATTTAACTATTTTAGGCTCTTTTATTATTATAATTGGCACAATACCACTTTTTTATAAAAAAATTTAGCTTTGTCCATTTGTTGCTTAAAAACAAATCGTATAACTGAGCCAACCCTACGTTTTATTTTTAGCGCTCTATTTATCTTTAAAAATAATAAATGCATCTTCCCAAGAACCAGTTGTAGCAGATTTAGCATATTCTGTAACCCTATTCTCAAAAAATGGCTCTGTCGCATCTAGAAGATTAGGTGTAAAAATCGTAATAAATCTAATAAGCTGGCGGGAATTGTTCGTGATAAAAATGATAAAGATAAATCCAAAATTAAGAAAATCCTTTAAAGGACATGTATATCGGAGAGCATTCAAAAGTGAGGGCAAAATAGAAGAAGGGAAGTTATTTATAGATTAGTCGTATACAATAGAAAGATAGGCTGGTACTTATGAATTATAGTAAAATTTACCAATTTAAAATCCGGCTTAAGGATGTAAATCCTATGATTTGGCGTAGATTTATGATTCAAA
Source organism: uncultured Candidatus Midichloriaceae bacterium (assembly GCA_905479795.1). Classification (GTDB taxonomy): domain Bacteria; phylum Pseudomonadota; class Alphaproteobacteria; order Rickettsiales; family Midichloriaceae; genus Aquirickettsia. The sequence continues at coordinate 706 of CAJQNX010000097.1, forward strand.
GTGATAAAACTCTCAAATATTGGCTTAAATTTTATTACCCATCTTTGCAATGTTGCATTATCTATATTTATCCCTCTCAACACCGCCAATCTCCTCTATCTCTCGACAACTGAATGAATATCTTCCTTTCATATATATTGATAGCATTATTATTTCAACTGGATACTCATGTCCCTTGAAATATTTAATTAGTTTTTTATCTATTGTTACCATTTCTTCCTCAAGCAATTTGCATTACTTTATCAAATCCTCCCTTCTTTTTCAACTCATGCGACAGAACCCAAAAAAACCCTCTAAAATATATTTTTACTATAGTAAATTTAATGAAAAATTTCCTTAAAAATACAAATATTGGTCTTTACATTGGAATATATTATAATTGTGTTCCAATCGATTCAAATTTTTATCTTCTTATCAACTCTGTAACACTTCATTTTTTATTGAGCATTTAAATTGTTTTAATGCATTAAATTTCCTACTTGATCAATAAAAAATCACTTGAATGTTAAATAAAGGTATGTTGTTACCCTCTCTATGCTAATGATAAAATTAATTACCACCAAGCCCACCTAATTCATATAAAATTGTATTAAAAGAACCTAAGATAAATTTTATAATTTTTTACTTATATTATCCCAAATCATATCAAATTGGTTAGAGTTAACTAAAAATAAATGAAAATTTTCAATTAATAAAACTCTGAGAGGATCAAATATAACAAATGCTATTTTTCTATCATAAATATAAATTGGTAATGGGAAAAAATACTCAGACGGAATCCTCCTATGCTCTTTATAATTTTGGTGATCAATATCATTATCTCTATCACTTATTAAAACTTTACAACTTAAATTTTTGACCTTTTGCATTCTATTTTCATGCATTTCTAAATATTCCTTGTCAAGCATTTTAGCTAGGGATTTTTTTTCAATTCCGCTGATTTTTACACACCCAGCAGCATCTTTAACTGAATCATATATATCATTAAGAAGATATATAAATCCCTCTCTACCATCCAATGTTTTTATGATATCAAACTTACTCCTTATTCCATCATTAACTAAAAATTCAACTTTTGCATTTCTAAAAGCTTGATGAATCTTGTTGGCTGTTTTACTTGTTAGATGATGCTTTTCATTTTCTATGTTAGCAATCGTAGCTTTCGTTAAACTGCATCTATTTGCTAACTCTGATTGCGTCCAATTTAATAGTCCTCTTGCCGCTCTAACTTGAGCACTCGACATCATTATTTGATTATCATTCTTACCCATATCAAACATAGTTAATATTATTAATATTTATTTCCTGACAAATAATGTATACTAATGCATCATTTTTTCAACAATTATTAACTATATTATTTATTCAATCTATCAAATATTAATTTTTTACTTATCATTGGTAATAAATTTTTTAACTCAGGGCCATATTCTTGGCCAGTCAAAGCAATTCTAAGTGGCATAAATAGTTTTTTACCTTTTAAATCAGTATGCTTTTTTATTACCTCTATCCATTTATCCCATGTATTTAGATCAAATTTTTCATCCGGTAACAAACTCTTTGCTAAATTAATCAACTCTACATCAATAATTTCAGTCTTAATATCATGCTTACAAACTGTATGCCAATATTTTATATCTTGAATATCACTCACATTAGCCCTTATAGATAACCAAAACTCCTCATCCATGTCTTTTATACCTAATTTCTGCAGTATATCTTGCATCTCATCAAATTCTAATAAGTGCAGTATTTTAGTATTAAAAGCTTTTAATTCATTGTAATCATACTGAACAGTTGATTTACTTAATTTAGAAAAAGAAAACTCTTCAATCAAATGCTCTAAGCCTTTTTTAGCTATAATACCATCAGAACTTCCAATTTTTGAAAAAAATATTGCAACAGATGATGGCAAAATTCCCTTCTCTCTCAACTCTTGAAGGCTAAAACCACCTTCTCTTTTGGATAATTTCTTCTCTTTTGTTGTTAGTAATGCTATATGACTAAAATTTGGTGACTTAGCTGACAAGGCTTTAAATAGCTGTATATGTATGGCACTATTAGATATATGGTCTTCACCTCTAATAACATCGGTTACTGCATACTCAATATCATCCACAACTGAAGCTAGGCTATAAGTTAAAGTTCCGTCTGTTCTAACTAATACTGGATCACTAAGATTTTTTGCTTCAAATTTTAAATTACCTCTTATATTATCATTCCAAGATATTGCTTCCTCGTTTAATAAAAATCTCCAATACGGCTGCACTCCTTTTGCCTCTAACTCTCTTTTTTGCTCTATTGTTAATTTCAGCGCCGCCCTATCATATATTGGTGGCAAATTTCTACCTAGTAAACTTTTCTTTTTTACAGCTAATTCTTCTTCTGTTTCATAGCAAGCGTATAACCTACCTGCATCAATTAATTTTTGTTTCGCCTCCTCATATTCAGCTAATCTACTTGATTGTTTAAAACAAATATCCCAATCAATACCAATCCATTTCAAGTCATCTTTAAGTGCATCAATATATATATCTTTAGACCTTTTAGTATCTGTATCATCAATCCTCAATATAAATTTCCCAGAATTTGACTTTGCATATAACCACGCTATCAAAGCAGTTCTTAAGTTACCAACATGTAAAAATCCTGTAGGACTTGGTGCAAATCTTGTTATAATAGCCATATAAAATTCAATCTTGTTTTATTAATTCATTGGAAGGAAAAATGTTTTTCATACAAACATTTTCACTTACATATAGGATCTTATCAATACTTTTAAAATTAGTTTTTTTAGCTGCTTCATAAGCACTATCAGCATCAATTTTTTCAACTTTATCATTAAAGTATAAAAGATATGATCCACTACAGTTACTTTTGATCTTGAAAGTGGGAAATTCATAATTTTTAAATTCCTTACTCTTTATATTTTCAGCAAAACTATATTTAGGGCTGCTAAATTCAAATTTTTTGGTATTTGTCATGTTACTAATGGCACTTTTATAAATCTAATATATATATTAAACTTTTTTTCTAATTTTGGTAAAAAAACTTTTCATCAATCTTGTTGCTTTTTGCTGCTCTATTCCACCGTATATTTCTGGCATATGGTTATGTGTTTTGGAGTTGAACAATCTAACGCCATTTTCAATAGCTCCAAATTTCTCATCATAGGCTCCAAAATACACACGTTTAATTTTACTAAATGCAATTGCCTGGGCACACATTGCGCATGGTTCAAGCGTTATATATATATCACAATCACTTAAATTTGCCCTCTGTAGTTTTTTTGTTGCCTCTCTTATGCAAAGAATCTCTGCATGAGCAGTAGGGTCATGTTCAGATCTCATTCTATTATAATTAGTGGAAATTACACCATCATTGCGCACTATGGCTGCCCCAACAGGCACTTCATTTTCTTCAATTGCAAATTCAGCTTGCTTTAAAGCATGCTCCATAAATTTGTTTTTATATAAATTAATCACCTTTTTCAATTTCACTTACTAATTTATTATTCCCTGCAATAACTCCTTCGTATATATTTAGCCCTAAATTTTTTTCATTTAGATCTCTAACAACACCACCGGCTTCCCTAATAAGTATCAAACCTGCAGCATAATCCCATAAATGCAGCCTTCCTTGAATTAACAAATTTATCCTTCCATCTGCTAGATATGCCATTTCTAATGCCGACGCTCCAAATATTCTTATTTTGCTATGCCTTGAATGAATGAAACTTAAATATTTTTTCATTTTATCATTACTATTTGAATCATCATGAGTGACGCAAATTACTCTCTCGTAATCATTATGGGACGCTACTCTTATTTTTCTTTGTATACCCAAGCTGTCTATTAAAAAAGCCCCCATATCTTTGCCTGCCCAAAATATTTCATTGTTGACAGGATTACATACAACTCCCAATAAAATAGTTGATTCATCTTTAGTAATTTTTGCCAAAGCTATAGATATGCAAAAAAATGGCAATCCATGCATAAAATTAAATGTGCCATCGATAGGATCTATTATCCATTTATATTCCGCCGGATCAGAATCATCTTTTTTTACACTTTCTAGAATACCACTCTCCTCTGTAATAAAACTATACTCCGGTCTGTTTTTTTGCAAATAATATATCAATATTTTTTCTGCCGTCAAATCTGTTTTTGTGACAAAATTAGCAACTCCTTTTTTAGAAATTTGCAATTTTTCAATTTCATAAAAATCTTTAGTAATTTTGACTGAAGCTTTCCTAACAGCTTCTAAAACAACATTTAAGTCTGCATTAAAATTTTTCATTGTATCTATTTAATTTGCGATTGAGATAATTATGGACAAAAATATCAATAATTCAATTAATAATTATCTTCGTTACCGGTATTGCTTAAAACAATGCCAATTATTTTCTTCTAACACCTAATTTAACACCTCAAAAATACTCTTTATGTTTGAATTCTTCTTATTTGAAGAATTCAATTCAAAGCTATTTTTATTCATTTTCTTTTTATTGAAAATTTTTTGTTTTACTGATTTATCATTTTTATGAACATCAGCACTATCTTTTTTTATATCCTGCACTATATCAAAAATCTGCTTGTGAGAAAAATCTTGAATTACACTTTCAGATTTATAATTGAAATGATTTGTTTTTTTGTCTCTCTGCTTGATACTATTATACACTATTTTATCTTGATTAGAAAAAATTAAACCATCATTTTCTTCAAATTTTCTTTTTACACACTTATTATCTTTTTTTATTAAAGGAATATACTCTATATCAACAGGATTATGCGCATAATTATAGGCCTTATAGATAACCAAACAAAAGATAATCATGCTTACTATAACAAATAGAGCTTTAAATACAAACCTCTTAAATGTTTTACGATTACTGAAAAAGAATGATCTTGGCTTTCTTTTTTTGACCTTGTTTTTCTTCAAAGACATAAAGATCTCATTATAAAAATTCTATTGATTTTCTCAACTTAAAGACCCCAAGCATATTTATAATCATAAGAAGACCGCCTGAAACACTCATAACAAGGATAACTTGTTCCTGACTATAAAATGAGAAAAATATAAATGCAAATATAGAGTATAAAATGTACAAATACTGCCCATATTTTTTATTTAAATATTTTGCACATTTCTGCCCCACAACCAAATAACCCGTTATTGTTGTAAAGCCTGCAAATACAAAAAGAACAGCCATAAAATACTCAACATTAGGCAAATATAATTTTAACGCACTTACAACATATTCAGATGGTTGCAATCCTTGAACTTCCCACATTCCAGTTACTAAAAGTATTAATATACTGATAGTGCAAATCAAAGAATCTGTGAATAGTGCAAATATTGACATTCTAGCCTGTTTTTCTGGATATATAGTCTGTGTCTCACTCTGTATTATTGAATCATAACCTATCCCTATATCTCCAGAATAAACTGCCCTAGAAACACCATAATGAGCAGCTAAAAGTATACCTCCAGATACAAAACCCCCTACTTGAGATTTGTAATCTAAAAACGATGAAAATATTAATGAAAATACATTTGGTAAATCAGAATAATGATCTGCTATTATCCACATCCCAAGTGCAACATATATCAACATAAATGGAGGCATCATCGCTGTGCATACAGTGGCAAATCTCTTAACACCTTTAACAGCAGTTAATAATATGAAAAACAAAAGTATACCTATAACTAAATATCTATTCAAAGAAAATGTAGTGACAATTGTATCAGTTAAAATTAAAAATTGAGAGACTTCTGCACCATATATACATAGTAAAACACATACCATTACAGGTAAAACCCTATTCTTAAAAGCAACTCTAAGATAATACATTGGACCACCATCAAATCCTTTGTCATTGTTTTTAATTCGGTATTTAATCCCCAAATAAACCTCAGAATACTTTACTAACATCCCAAGAAATGAAGCAATCCAAAGCCATACAAGGCTTCCAGGCCCACCAATCGTGACCGCACTTACAACTGTAACTATGTTACCTAAACCTACCATCCCACCACCTGATGCAAAATATAATTTTATAGGATTAGTGCCCTGCTTATCTTTTCCCGCACACGCAATTAAATCTTTTACATAGGTCCTTAACCTAAATAAAGCTCTAAATTGGAAAAATTTTGAATAAATTGTTAAATAAAAACCTATCAATAAAATTATTATCAAACCAATATAGTCCCATAACATTGCATCTAATTGCGTTAAAAGTTCAAATACTATCCCTGTCATTGGCGCCAAATTATATAAAGTGATAACTAATTTTAAATTGATAAAAACTTATACATTATTGATCTTAGTTAAACAACATTTATTAATAATGATTAAATTGCTTTATTTACAAAACTATATTTAAAAAAAACAAAAAAATGCACAAGTATCTTCAAAAGCAACAAATACAACCCAAGGATGTGAGATGAATTTAATATTGCATAGCTTTAATTTATGAGTATTCAATAATTACAATCACCTAATACATACTTTAAGCCTCTACACCATTATATTTTTATTCTTGCGCTGTTGACATATGCAGTTTAAACGTGTATAATCGCCCAAGTGAATATGTGACGCGAACTATAGTGAAACATTTTCTTAATACAATGTTTTTTAACTGATAGGGGATCAATATGAGTAAAACACAATCAATAGACACATTACAAAACAAAAGTAAAAATTTGAATAATACAATATCTACAAAAGCAATTGAAGCTGATAAAGCTGAAATAATTGATGAAGTTAATACAATCAACAAAGACCAGTTAGACCTTTTATACAAGATGAATGTATCTGCCTATAAAGGCAAACCTTTTTAAGGAAGCGAATACACATTTGTTAGTGAAAGAGATAAAGATGATTATTATGGTAGCGCTCACGTTAACCAAGAGCAAAAACAACTAATATTTACACATAGAGGGACAGATAGCATAAATCCATTGGGCCCTGATAAAAAAAATTATGATTTTATCACCGCAGGTTTTAAGAATAAAGATTTTACAGGATATGGCGAATGCACTGAGTGTGATGAAGTAATTAGTTTCATAGAAGAAGTATTAAAAGATGCTAAGTACAAAGATTTTTCTATCATAATAACAGGACATTCTTTAGGTGCATTGTTATCAGATGTTACACTTTATCACTTAAAAACAAAAGGAAACACCAATTGCGAATCTATAGTATTTGCCAACCCAGGTAGTAAGACATTTTTAGAAAAAATAGCTTCACAAAAAGGTGGGAAATTTAATTCTGATTTATATAAATCTATATCTTTAGCTATCAACATAAAAGGAGACAAGCTAGTAAATCATAAAAATCAACTAGGTTCAGAATGGTTTATTGATACTGACAAAGATTGGGGTTGTCCAAGCTGGTCACCTGTAGATCAGACGATATGTACGTACGCAGGAAATAATCATATGCTAAAGAATATTAGGAATACAATAAATGATCTTTCGCTTGAACAAATAAATAACGAACTTCCAAATGGTTGGGAGCTAGAAGCAACAATAGAAACTGATAAAGCTGAAGCTGAGAGAATCGCTAAAGAAGCTGCTGACAAAGCTGAAGCTGAGAGAATTGCTAAAGAAGCTGCTGACAAAGCTGAAGCTGAGAGAATTGCTAAAGAAGCTGCTGATAAAGCTGAAGCTGAGAGAATTGCTAAAGAAGCTGCTGATAAAGCTGAAGCTGAGAGAATCGCTAAAGAAGCTGCCGACAAAGCTGAAGCTGAGAGAATCGCTAAAGAAGCTATAATAACCATTGCTAAAGATGAAGTTTTGAAAAAAAATCTGCCTATTAACGAAAATAACCTGAACGTATTGAAAAATGTTAACTTTGATACTTTAACGGCTCAATATTCTAAAGAATCAGTTGAAGATGCTATCACGACCATTATAGCTCGTAAGCAAGATTTTCAACAAGAACATTTGCCAAATCTAGTCAAAAGTCACGAAATATTTTCTGGTAGCAATACATATACTGCCGAAGAACTAGATCAAGCAGAAAGTTGCATCATGGATGGAGAATGTTAATAAATTTAATTTTTAATTAATAGGAGAAATATTATGAATATATATACACGTGGATTTTTAAGTGTTATTTCAGCACTATGTTGTTACGAGATATCTACTGCAAATGACTTTTATGTGCGCACTGACATAGGATTTTCAAAATCAACTAAAATTGACAATAAGCAAACTTTTTATAAAAAAGGGGGAGAAAAAAGATTAAATTCTGGAATTACATATTCATTGGGATTGGGTTATAAATTCAATGATCACTTTAGAACAGAATTAACTTATAACAAGGTGAATAATCTAAAATATAGCGCCAAAGTAACAACTGATCGAGAGTACAAACAAAAAATTAAACTTCAAGCAGTAATGTTAAATTCATATTACGACATTTCATCAGCACATAAGATTAAACCATATTCAGGAATAGGTTTAGGATATACAAATATTAAGCCCGGCGAAGCTTTAAGAACTTCTGATTCTAATGCAATGACTTATAAGGCAAATAATTTCACTTATAGCTTAATGACTGGTGTTTCAGTAAATATGACTGAAAAATTGAACTTAGATATAGGATATAGATTTCAGGATTATGGCAAAACTAAGAAATTTTACGCAAAAAAATTAAACGACAAACCATGGAACAACTACCCTGCTAAGGATTCAGGTATAAAAATAAGAACCCATAGTTTAACTGTTGGTGTGAGATATAATTTCACTA
>CAJQNX010000098.1 GCA_905479795.1 uncultured Candidatus Midichloriaceae bacterium
AGTATTTGAAGCCAAGCATCGGCCTAGTTCGTTTCTTTATAAATCTGTGCTCGCCTTCTATCCTATTGTTGAGATATTTGTTCTGCCTAATTTCTATTTGGTCTTCTTTAGATAATGGCTTATTGATTGAATTCAAAGCAGAAGTATTAGGGCTTTGTCGCACTGCCGTGTTTAGCGTATTGCCTTTTTCTGATTCACCATTAAAAATAGTTTGTAAAGCTTTATCTGATAATATGGTATTACCACTAAATTTATTTAAAAATATTTTATAATTTAAGTCTTTTTTATATTGTTTTTTTATATTTTTAATTTCATCTTTTAATATCTGCAGTCCTTTAGCACTAAATCTATCGGGGTTAAGTGGTATTAACATTATGTCCACATATAAAGAGGCTGCAGCGACAGAGTGTCCTATCATAGGAGGACAATCTATAAATATAAAATCATAATTACTTTCTATTCTTTCTAATAAATTATTAAACACATTATGCAGCGGCGCTCTAGTTAAAGCTAATTTACTATCTAATGTGACATTTTCAATTCTACTAGGTATGACATCTATGCCTTCTTCTGCTTTTATGATAGCATCTTCTATGTTAGCTTGTTCCTCGAGAACATCGATAATAGTCGGAGTTTCTTCTGGGTTTATATTAAATGCATCAGTAAGATTTCCTTGCGGATCTAAATCTATTGCAAGTATTTTAGCACCATAAAGACTTGCAGCACAGCTTACATTATGCATTGCTGTTGTTTTGCCAGTTCCACCTTTCACTATTTGAAAAGCAACCTTTTTTGGTTTAAATTTTATGTTAAAGAGTTTTTTTGCAATAGCATGGGTAATATAAGATTTGTTCCCAATTTTAGGACACTTTATGTCTAAAACTTTTAATTGCTTGTGTATTGCTTGAATACTTACTCCTAATAATTCAGCAGCAACTGTAGTAGGCATTTTAGGTTGCGAATCTTTTATTTCCATAAATCGCGCTTCATTAAGTTCATGTAATCTTACTATTTAAGCTAAAAGATCAACCAAGTCAACTCGGCAATGTTATTATTGTAGCAATTGATGCAATTATTAAGTTTTTAAGCTAAAAGATTCTTCATGTCGCTTTTAGAGAAAAATGTAAATGATTTTTTATCTATAATTCAGTGTTTGTTCATTTAGTAGGTTTGGTAAATTTAATATTTAAAAATATTAGCTAAAGATGCAATAAAAATAATATGGTAGGGTGGTACAAAGAAAGTAAGATATATTTGTACTTCTCAAAATTTATTATTTGTATTACATACTAGTGGTCATCTTTGACTTTATTGTACTATGACAGTACAATCTAGATTATTAGATTTGTTTGTATTATAAAACTTTAGAGTTAAAATGTATAACTCACCCCATTTATTTTATATTTTTAGCTAATGAAATTTGTTAAAATTTATATAATATTATTGATAATTATATTTAGTATAAATTTTTCTATGGCAAAAAGTAATGATAACTTAAGCGAGCTACAAAAAAATATAATTTTTCAGAATGGTACAGAAAGAGCGTTTGATAATGAATATTGGGATAATAAACAAGACGGTATTTATGTTGATATAATAGATAGTAAGGCGCTTTTTTCCTCAAAAGATAAATTTGATTCAGGTACTGGTTGGCCAAGTTTTACAAGCCCAATAGATACTGAAGCAATAAAAGAAAAATTAGATGATTCTTACAGTATGAGCAGAACTGAAGTTAGAGCAAAAGATTCTAATATACATTTAGGTCATGTTTTTAATGACGGACCAAGAAATAAAGGAGGAAAGCGTTATTGCATTAACTCTGCCTCCTTAAGATTTATTCCTAAAGAATATATAAAAAGAGAAGGATACGAAAAATATCTAAGCGATTTTGATGATAAAAATAGTACTCATTATCAAAAAGCAATCATTGCGGGGGGCTGTTTTTGGGGAATGGAGGAGTTATTTTCCAAGTTAGATGGAGTAGTTGATGTAGTAAATGGTTATACTGGGGGGAATACAGTAAATCCAACCTATGAAATAATTATTACAGGTATGAGCAATCATGCAGAAGCGGTAGAAATTACTTTTGATCCTAAAAAAACTTCTTATGATAAAATCCTAAGATTTTTTTTCAAAATTCATGATCCAACATCATTAAATAAACAAGGTAATGATATAGGTACACAATATCGGAGTGCAATTTTTTACCTAAATGAAGAACAAAAGAAAGTAGCTGAAAAACTGATTGATAGTGCAAACAAATCAGGAATTTTTCCAGGGAGAATTGTAACTATGTTAGAAAAATTTGATAAATTTTACAAAGCAGAAGAATATCACCAAGACTATCTCAAGAAGAACCCTAGAGGTTATACATGTCATAGAGTTAGAGAAGACTGGATATTTTAATAAAGTGCAAATTATACTTGCAACTAACCCCAATATCTATCTTCTTCATCTAGAGATTGAATTGTAGTATCATCAGAAAAGCAATGCCTATCATCAGCAGTTCTAAAAATTTTATGAAGTAACTCATCCATTGAATCGTCTAAATCTTTTTTGTTTTTATAGTCTACCTTTAAGATATATTCTCCATCACCAAGTTTTTTATAAGCAGGATCATAATCAGGGAGAATCCAGTTTTCAATTTCATCTATAACTTTCTTTTTCCCCCTTACATATTTTGTATTATTTTCTATATTTAAAGAAAGTTGAACTCGCATGAATTTTTTATGATTTTCTAGGTCAGTATTATTTTTCTTTTTATTTTTCATGTTGCGAACTTTAATAAAAGAAAAGAGAGTAGGGTAGGTGACACCTAGAATTTTAGAAATAGAGAGCATTGATACCTTTTTATCTAGCAGTTCTTGAATTTGTTCTTTATGAGGTTCTAATTTAGATTTACCAGCTCCTTTAGGTCTACCAAGTATAACACCTTGGGCTTTTTTTGCAGCAAGTGCTACTTTTGTTCTGTCACTAATTAAATCTCTTTCAAGTTCTGCAAATAGCCCAAACATTGTAATTGAGACTTTAGATTGGATAGAGTGCTTATTTTTCAAATTTATACCTTCCTTGATAGTAATAAGCTTTACTTTTTTTTCAATTAAGGAATTCACAATTTTTAAAATTTCTGAAAGACTTCTACCCAGTCTTGATAATTCAGTAATGATTAAAATATCATTTTCATTGAGAGCAGAGAAAATCTCATTAATTTTTCGATCATTTTGATTTTTTCTTGAAGAAATTTCAACTTCTATAAATTTATCAACAATAAAATTATTTCTTCTAGCAAATTCATTAATAGAATTTTTTTGATTTTTTAAATCTTGTAAAGAAGTAGAAATTCTAATATAGCCTAAGATCATTAGTCACAAGGAGTAAAGAGATTGTTTTTAATGGCAGATTTGTCAAAAGAAAATGTCTGCTTATATCCCAAATTATGATTGAGCTTAGAAATAAGAGAATCAGAAAAATCAGTATTTTTAAGTTCATATTCTTCAAGAGCCAGCCAAAGGACGTTATGATATTCAAAAGCAAATTCCTCAGTAGAAAGTATAATTCTAATTGTGGAGGAGATTTGTTGTTGAGTATATTTATAACCTTTTTCTAAAACCCAGACAAATTCACATAAAACAATGTTATTTATAAAAATAGATTGGGGTTTATTATTATAAGTTGCCAATAAGTTTTCAGTGGCTTCAGCTTGTTGCAGATCATCTTGAGTGATATACCTGACGAGAATATTAGTATCAATTGCGATCATTTACTTATTTCTAATAATTTCATTCATTTCATCACAAGATAATGTTTTATCTGGTTTAGGAAGAAAGCCTTTTAAATCTTTGAGAGATTTATTAACAGGGAGCATAACAATGGAATCACCCTTACTAATAAATTCAAACTTATTGCTAGCTTTCAGTCGCAGTTTATTTCTGATGAGTGCAGGAATAGTTATTTGTCCTTTTTCATTCATAGTAGAGTATAAAGATTTTTCCATAAGAATAATGTATAAATTAACATATAGTAATATTATAGTAATAAAAAATATAATAGCAACCAGTTATAAGCAAATGCACCCCTAAAAAACAAAGTGTAGTGATATCTCTTAATCACGGGTAAAATAAGAGCGAAAATTAGAGTAAAAAAGAACTTTATCTAAGAAAAGGTAAAAAGTTATTTATACTTTATAATAATAGACAAGAAAAAGCAACGATT
>CAJQNX010000099.1 GCA_905479795.1 uncultured Candidatus Midichloriaceae bacterium
ACAGTTAAATACCATATATATGCATAGTGCAAATGAAAATTAGGATTTTCTTTAAAGTTTTTTTAAAGTGTGGTGAAAATAATACACTTTGTGTTTTGAATTAGTGCGGATGAATTTTAGTAATGCTTTAGTAGGTGGATGATTAGGCCTTTGAGAGCGCCATTATAAGGTTGTATTCATTTGCAGAGATGGGCATGACGGATAGCCTGGATTGTTTAACCAATGCTATATCTTGCAAATTTTCATTTTGTTTGATTTCAGCGAGTGAGATAGACCTTTCTAAAGAACTGACATATTCAAAATCTACCATGTCGAATCTGCCAGATTCATCGGTGTGGTCTGGGTAATATTCCTTTACGACTTTGATGAGCCCTTTGATGGCTTTTTCTTGATTGGAATGATAAAAAAATGCTACATCACCAAGTTTCATATTACGCAGATTATTTCTGGCTTGGTAATTTCTTACCCCATCCCAAGGGGAGATTTTATCTTTTTGCATTTGAGACCAAGAATAGGAGCTTGGCTCAGATTTTACTAACCAATAATTCATATTAAATAAATATTAAAAGGATAATGACTATGATTACAAATTGTTTAGAAGATAACAACCTAAATTTAGCAAATTTTGATGATAGTGGGCATTTTGCAGGATATGCTAGTGTGTTTAACGTTGTGGATTACACTGGCGATATGATTTTGCCCAATTCATTTATTGGAAACAAAATTGATGGAGTGAAACTATTATGGCAGCACAATCATCAAAATCCCATTGGCATTGTGGATAAAGCGTATGAAAATGAAAAAGGGCTTTATGTGGAGGGTAGAATTTTTTTAAGCTTAAGTCTTGGGAGGGAGGCTTATATTTTGATTCAAAATAAAGTTACTGATCATTTGAGTATAGGATATGAAGCGGTTGATTTTTACTACCACGGTGATGTGAGGTGTATTACAAAAGTGAAACTCTGGGAGGTTAGCGTTGTGACTTTTCCTGCAAATGAATTTGCTGAAGTAGTTGCTTTGGCAACTTGACGAAATATGTAATAAATGGTGGGTGATAGTGGACTCGAACCACCGACCCCTACGATGTCAACGTAGTGCTCTAGCCAGCTGAGCTAATCACCCAATAAGTGTATAAATACTGTTTAATTTTCCAAAACGACTCTTAATTTTATACAGATAAAAAGAGCGTTATTCAAGAGATTTTAATTTTTTAACAACAATAATATAGGAGTAAATATGAATATGAATGAAATTACAACTAAGGCAAATAAAGTTGCAAACACTTGGGAGCAATATAAGTCTATCAATAATAGGAGAATTAATGAAATTGAAAAGAAGGGTGGAGCTGATTCTTTAACTTTATCTCATTTAGATAAAATAAATCAGTCGCTTGATAAGTATCAAGATAGCTTGGATAAGATAGAATGTGTTTTGAATAGACCTGGTTCTGAGATGCATAAGTCGTATGAGGTTAATTGTGAATATAAGAATGCATTTTGTAAATATATTAAAAAGGGCTTGGAGTCTGAGGTGGCAAATTTTGAACATAAAGGTTTGAGTGGTAGTGCGGATAAAGAGCTTGGCTATTCAGTCACATATAAAATGAATGAATATATCCACACATTATTATTGGAAAATTCTCCTATGAGGCAAATTGCAAATGTGATGGAAATCTCTACTGATTCTTTAGAATTAATTGAGGATAAAGAAGATACAACGAGTGGTTGGTCTGACACTGGTTTAAGTGAAATAGAAAAATCCAATGATACTGTATTTACCAAAAAGACAATTTTAGCACATGAGTTATATGCTCAGCCAAAGGTGACGCAAAAACTGATTGATGATCCAAGAATTGATGTTGAAGAATGGTTGTCTAAAAAGCTTGCAAATATTTTTATAAGACAAGAGAATATTGCTTTTATAAATGGAGATGGCATTGGCAAGCCAAGGGGCATATTGTCGTATGAAGATGGTGTTGAATGGGGGAAGATTGAAAGAATTAAAACGGAAGCTGAGGAATTAGCTGCAGATGATATCATTAAGTTGTTTTTCAGTATTAAGGAAATTTATGCAAATAATACGAATTTTTTAATGAGTAGGGATTCTTTTCAAAAAATCAGGATGCTAAAAGATAAAAATGGTCAATATTTATGGCAACCAAATCTATCTGAAGGGAGTTCAAGCAGTCTACTGGGTTCGGGAATTTTTGTTTCTACCGATATGCCAAGTATTGGCAAAGGTAGCTTACCTATAGCATTTGGTAATTTCAAAAATGCATATCAAATTATTGATCGTGGTGATGTCCGTGTTCTTCGTGATCCATTCACTCACAAACCCTATATTAAGTTTTATTCTACCAAGAAGGTTGGTGGCGATGTTATTAATTTTGATGCAATAAAATTATTACAAATATAGCTTCAATCATTTAGGCAGTTACATCGTCATTCCTTGTAACTACCAAAATTATTTTTTCTAGAGCTAGTTAAAAAACTTGTTTCTAAAATACAATAAGTATAGATATTGTGATATTTGGATATTTATATTTTTGTATTTGTGAAATATTTCAAGTTGCTTTTGGTTTTGTTGATTTGTTCTGGATGTGGATTTAAGCCATTATATCACGATGATGGTAAAAATACCGTACTGAGTGAATTTTATTATGATGGGGCATATAGAAATGAAAAATATCCAAGAGCTACTTTTTTCCTGAACAACGAGTTAGAGAAGTTATTTGATAACAAAAATAAGAATGAACCAAAGTTTTTGCTAAAAATCGAATATGAGGTTGATAAGCAAGATTATCTAATACAGGATAATAGCATTGCAAACAGAAAGAAAATTCAAATAGTGCTAAAATATAGCGTTGTAGAATATAATGGTAATAAAATTTTAGCCTCAGGTAAATTAACTGATTTTGATAGTTTTGCAATTACTGAGTCACCTTATTCAGATTATGTTGTGGAAGAAGAAATAGTTATTAGAGTTTTGCTATCATTAGTTCAAGAATTAAGAATGCAACTTATCTCAAAATTATCTAAAAAGTAAATTCATAAATTATCAAAGCTAATTAAGTACCCTCATAGTAAATGATGAGGGTAGGGGGAATTATTGTGTCAATTATAGTGCAGCAAATGAAGTGTTCATTTTTTGCATATTTATAAACAGGAGGATTATGTCGCTAATTTCATTAAAGGGAATAGATAATATAAATCAAGATATAATAAATTTAGAAGAAGTAAAAATTTATCTTAAAATTGATAATAATATAGAGGATAATTTACTAAAGGATTTGATTTTAACTGCTATAAAAAGTTGTGAAGAGTATACAAATATATCGCTGGGCAGAAAAAATTGGTATGCCGTATATAAAACAATAAATCATTTTTCTGAAATTATACTCCCAAGAAAACCTGTTCATAAGGTTATTGAGCTAGGAGGTTTTTATTATAATGGAGGAAAATCAAAATTGAGTGATAATCAATACTATTGTGTTAATAATAGGGTGATCTTTAAACAAATTCCGGTTTTTAACCAAATATATATTGATTTTAATGCAGGGTATTTTGAAGCGATTCCAACAGAATTAAAAATCAATATTTTCGAGCATGTTGCTGAAATGTATGAAAACAGGAATATTAGCTCCGATTTTCTTTTAAAAAAATATAATAGATCAAGAGGTATGAAATTATGACGGTTCATTACAGCGAAATGAAACAAAGAATCACGCTATATACTCAAGAAAAAATTCAGGATGAATATGGGGGTTATAAAA
>CAJQNX010000100.1 GCA_905479795.1 uncultured Candidatus Midichloriaceae bacterium
TGGAGAAATAACATTGCCTGCAAATGAGCCAGGTTCTTCGATTATGCCAGGTAAGGTAAATCCAACGCAATGTGAAGCAATAACAATGGTAGCGGCACAAGTGATGGGAAATCATACTACCATAACAATTGCAGGGTCTAATGGACATTTTGAACTAAATGTATTTAGGCCAGTTATAATTTATAATTTTTTGCAATCCGTACAGTTATTAGCTAATGTATTAACTAGCTTTACTAATAATTGCTTAATGGGAATAGAGGTTAATCATGAAAAAATTGATAAATTGCTCCATGAATCGTTAATGTTAGTGACTGCACTTAATCCTCACATTGGATATGATAATGCTGCAAAAATAGCCAAAAATGCGTATGAAAAAAACATAACTCTTAAAGAATCTGGGGTATCACTTGGATTAGTATCTGAAGAAGACTTTGATAAGTGGGTTAAACCTGAGGAAATGGTAAAGCTAAAGGATTAGTATGTATATATGCAAAGAAAAAATGTTGATGAAATTTTTAAAAAGCTAAGTGAACAAAGTCCCACTCCAAAAATTGAATTAGAGTATCATAATAACTTTACGCTATTTGTCGCAGTAGTTTTATCAGCTCAATCAACAGATAAAGGCGTGAATAAGGCAACACCAGTATTGTTTGAAATTGCAGATGATCCATATAAAATGCTGTTGTTAGGGGAGAGTAAGTTGAAGGAACATATCAAGAGTATTGGGCTATATAATTCAAAAGCAAAAAATATTATAAATTCCTGTAAAATTATGGTTGATGAATATAATAACCAACTTCCAGATAATTTTGAGGACCTTTTAAAGTTACCTGGAGTTGGTAGAAAAAGTGCTAACGTATTACTTAATTCACTTTTTAATGAATCAACTATTGCTGTAGATACACATGTTTTTAGAGTTAGTAATCGACTGGGATTATGCAAAACTAAAACACCAGATGCTACAGAATTTGCATTGAATGAAAAAATATCAGATAAGTGGAAAAAATATGCACATCACTGGTTGGTTTTACATGGTAGGTATATTTGTAAAGCAAGAAAGCCTTTGTGTTCGGAATGTGTAATATACCATTTATGCGAATTTAAGGATAAAAATTAATTTTATACTTTTTATAATTAATAGTGATAAAAAATTTGAGTTACGTATAACGCGTGTAAGTTTATTTATGTCTGGGGGGGATAAAATATTTAATTATTTTATCAAACAATAATTGCATATTTTGATCAAGAAAATAATAATGTTATACAATATAAAGAGTGTGATTTTAATGAAATAAAGGACAGCAATTATTACTATAATATTTTCACTAATCCACTTGTTATAATAGAGGAAAGGGCTGGTGTGCAAACAAAAGAAAGTATGTTGAAAAAATTTTTTAGTATGTCGAAAATTAAGCATATGTTTGGAAAATATGTTGTTAAGCATTCTGATGAAGTTTTTAAACTGGATGTTGTGCTAAATAATGCAAGTGATTACTATGATAGTGACAGTGTGAAATTACTTATAGATGGTGTTTATCTTAAAATGGATATATTTAATAAAATACAAGGATGTAGGTTTTGGTTAATGGTCAGGGATGGCATTTGATATTAATCTAGAAGGAAATGGTAATGTTGCTGAAAATTATGAAATAGATATTAAATACGTTAAGTAACAGAAATTGAAAGTGCCCAAGTTAAAGGGAGAAGTATGATACATATTGATAACGGAGAGTATTTTTGATAAATATGGGTATGTTGATAATTTTGAATCCATAGCAGTAAAAGAAGGTAATAATTCAACTTCAATATATATGTTAACGAATGATAATAGAGCGCCCTTTGAGAGAAGCGTGCTTTTAGAATTGGAAATTATTAATAATGATTTTGATTATTAAATAGTTATAGCTTGCTTAAAACTCTTTAATTTAATATTTTAAGTATCAATTTAAGGCTATAGATTGTTTATGACAATAAAAATAAAAGTTCATGCAATTGGTGTTAACAGAGCCGATATATTGCAATTAGAAGGCAAGTATCCTTCGCCGGACGGCAATAAAATTCCTGGTCTGGAAGTTTCAGGTATTAGAATAGATACAGGTGAAAGGGTGTTTGCTTTATTGACATCTGGCGGCTATAGCAAAGAAGTTGAGGCTGATGAGGGTTTAGTACACACGATACCAGCTGAAATTGATTATACACATGCTGCTGCAATTCCTGAGGCTATGGTAACTACATGGTTGAATCTATATAAACTAGGTAATGTTAAAAATTGCTCTAATATTTTAATTCATGGTGGTGCCAGTGGTATTTGCTCAATGATGATACAATTTGCATTAAATGAGGGTAAGAGAGTTTTTACTACTTCAAGGGATATCAAAAAATTAGAATATTTAAAAAATTTTAATAATTGTGAAAGGCTAACTTTTGAACAATTTAAAGATAATATTAGTATTAGCGGTTTGAAAGTGGATTTAATAATAGATATTTTGGGTGGAAAGTATCTAGAGCAAAATTTGAGCATATTGGATAAGTATGGGAAACTTATCTTATTTGCTATAATGGACGGTAAAATATCAGAAATAAACATTGCAAGAATTTTGATGAAAAATTTGAGTATTTTTGGCTCTACTTTACGTAGTAAAGCGACAGAGGAAAAGGTATCATTATTTAAAGAAGCCTGTGAAAATTTACTTCCAAGTATTATAAAAGGAGTAGTGAAGCCAAAAATTAGCAAGGTATATAAATTTAGTGAATTTGAAAAAGCACATCAATTATTAAAATCTGGTGATAATATTGGTAAAATAATCTTAATGATGGATTGATGCCTAGTTAGATGTTAGTTATTCTACCAAGAGTGGTGATAATTGAAATAAAACAACCACGTGAATTTAAAAATTTTACTTTTATAATTAAAGATGTTATATTGTCCGTACAAAAACTTATAGGTTAGCTAGTATGTCTAAACAATATAGTTTTCAAGTTGGAGACTCTGTGGTATATCCTACTCATGGAGTTGGTAAAATTTCTGCTGAAGAAAATGATATCTATGGTGATGTTGAAGTAAAAGTTTATGTGATTACTTTTGAAAGCAATGACATGACTTTACGAATACCAAAACTAAGAGCTAGTAAAGCTGGTCTTAGACCACTTTGTTCAAGTGAATTTTTGGATAAAGCTTTAGATGTTCTCTCAGGAAAGAAAATCAAGCTTCATAAAGGTATGTGGAGTAAAAGAGTTCAGCAATATGAAAGTAAAATAAATTCTGGTGACATTATTGCTATAGCGGAAGTCATTAAAGAACTGCATAGCAATGTTGAAAAATCGGAAAGATCTTATAGTGAAAAAATTATTTATAATGATGCACTGGAAAGGCTAGCTGGTGAATATGCTGCTACTTGCAAAGTTCAAATCAATGAAGCTCTTACCAAAATCAATGATAAGTTGAATTAATAATCATTTAACGGAAGCAAAAGCATAAAAATACTTCAGAGTATATATGCATGCAAGAACTACAATGCAAAAAAAGACTCAAGATTAAATAACTGAGCGCATAAATGACATAGCAACTCTACTAAAGCAACATATTTATTACAATGGTATATTGTCTTTTTGACAATATTTACAATTAATTGTTTTCATATTTCCTTCCCTTAAGGTTTTACCTTTTTACTTTGTATTATTTCCCTTTATCTTGTTCTCTCTTTTTTCAAACACTCCCTTTCTAGATTCTCTCTAGTACTACATATGATACTGCATATTGAATTTCATCTGAAATTGATAAAAAGGCCTTAATATTTTTATTTTGCAAAGGGTGTTTGTTAAAATAAGGAGCACCATTTTTATCATTTAATATCTCAATATCTTTAAAGCTAACTTTTTTTCCTATTCCATACCCAGTTGCTTTAGCGTAAGCCTCCTTGGCGGAAAATCTTTTAGCATAATAAGAGTTATTCTTTGTCAATTTACTTAAATTTATTTCCTGATCAGTGAATATTCTACTTAAAAATTTATCATTGTATCTATCTACAATAGACTGGATCCTTCTGACGTCCACAATATCACAACCAATGCCAAAAATCATTAAACAACTAAATTTATTATTTCGATTTTTTTAAAACCGATAACCCTAACTCTGAAAGCAATTTTTTATCAATTTCAGCTGGAGCTCCCATCAATAAATCTTGTGCATTTTGATTAAGTGGAAAGGCAATAACCTCTCTGATGTTTGGCTCATTAGCAAGTAACATTATCATTCTATCAACACCCGGGGCAATACCTCCATGGGGAGGAGTGCCAAATTTTAATGCTTTTACCATTGCAGGAAATGATTTATCTACCTGATCACTGCTATATCCTGCATTTTCAAATGCTTTATACATTATTGGTAATTGATGATTTCTTATGGCACCACTTGATAATTCTATACCATTGCAAATAATATCATATTGATATGCTTTAATATTTAATTTTTCCTCTACAGTGTTTGCTTTGCTTAAAACCTCTAAACCACCTTGAGGCATTGAAAAAGGATTATGAAAGAAATCTAATTTCTTTTTATCTTCATCCCATTCATAAAACGGATAATCAACTATCCAGCAAAAATTAAACTCTTTTTCTTTAATTAACCCCAAATCATTGCCAAGCTTATTTCTGATTTTCCCTGCATTTGCTGCAGCAATTTTCTCAATATCACAAGCAAAAAAGACTGAATCCCCAGCTTCTAAGTTACAAATATGCTTAAGTTGATTAAATTTTTCGTTATTCAAAAATTTTGCTATTGGTCCCTTACCATTTCCATTTTCATCAATAATAATATAAGCCAGACCTTTTGCTTTTAGCTCAGATTGAGCATAAGCAATCATTTTATCATAAAAGCCTCTACTTAAATCACCACATTTATGAATTGGTATTGCTCTTATTACACTACCTTTTGCAATTGCATTGTTAAATATACTAAAATCTGATCCTTTAAAAACATCCGTAGCATCTGTAATTACTATAGGATTTCTTAAATCAGGTTTGTCTGTACCATATTTTAAAATTGCTTCTTCATATGATATTTTTTTAAAAGGAGAAGTGGAAATTTCCCAATTAGAGAATTTTTTAAATGTATTTGCTAATACCACCTCTACTACAGAAAATATATCTTCTTGCGTCACGAAAGACATCTCAATATCAAGTTGATAAAATTCTCCAGGCGCTCTATCAGCCCTTGCATCTTCATCCCTAAAGCATGGTGCAATTTGAAAATATTTATCAAACCCAGAAATCATATACAATTGTTTAAATTGTTGTGGAGCTTGCGGAAGAGCATAAAAATTCCCAGGATTTAACCTGCTTGGCACCAAAAAGTCTCTAGCTCCTTCCGGAGAACTTGCTGTTAAAATTGGAGTTTGGTATTCCGAAAAGCCTTGCTCCCACATTTCATTTCGTAAAAACTTTATAACATCACTTCTTAATTTAATATTGTTATGCATTTTTTCCTTTCTTAAATCAAGAAAGCGATATTTCAATCTTAAATCTTCAGGAAAGGGTTGGGTAGAATTTACATTGATTGGTAGCACTTCTGCTTCAGATTCAATAATATATTTCTCAACAACAATTTCAATTTCACCGGTAGCCATTTCATTGTTAATTGTCTCATCTGACCTTTTGACAACCCTACCTTCCACTGTTACAACACTTTCATAACTTAAAGATGCTATTTTATCAAAATCTTCTTTAGGTATGGTATGAATCCTATCATCTTGATCAGAAGTAACTAATTGAACGATACCAAAATGGTCTCTTAAATCTATAAAATACACTCCACCATGATCTCTTTTTCTGCGTATCCAACCAGAAACCTTTACTAATTTTCCAATATCATGAGAGTTCAAATCACCGCATCTATGTGTTCTAAATCTATGCACTTTACAATACTTATTTTTGTTTTTTGAACAATACACTATTTAATATTTTTTGACAATTATCAATTTATTTTAATGTGTACATTGCTTATTATATGATAAATTTATAGTGTGAAGATACGAAGAAATATGTAATTTAAAAAACCAATAATGACCAAATTCTTTAAACTCGCAGGTAAAACAGCATTTATCACTGGAGCATCCAGTGGATTGGGGGAGCAATTTGCTAAAACCTTAAGCAATGCTGGTAGTCGAGTTATTTTGGCCGCAAGACGAATTGACAAGCTGGAAAAGCTTGCAAAGACACTTAAAAATGCACGAGCAATACAAATGGATGTAGCAAATAAAAATTCTGTTAAATCTGCTTTTGAAACTTTAGAACAAACAGGAGAGAAAATAGATATTTGTATTAACAACGCAGGTATAGCAAAGCTCACACCAATATTTGAGGATGATCTAGAAAAAGATTTTGAGAATCAAATACAAACAAATGTAATGGGCGTTTGGTATGTTACTAAGGCTGTAGCATGGCATATGAAAAATCACAATATCCAGGGCTCTATCATAAACATTGGTAGCATTAATGGGAATTCAGTACCAGCAATGGAGGGTAGTGCTTATTCAATTTCTAAAGCTGCTGTTATTCATCTAACAAAAACTTTGATTGCTGAATTATCTCCTCATAAAATAAGAATTAATTGTATTTCACCTGGATTTTTTAAAACCCCCATGAATAGCGTAGATATAGATAAGGTGTTACCCCATATTCCTTATGGAAGTATAGCTGATCCAAGTGATTTGGATGGATTGATTTTGTATTTAGCATCAAATGAAGCATCACGCTATGTTACTGGTTCGTGTTTCACAATCGATGGTGGAATGTCTTGGGGAGGAAAATTATGGTAATAAATGCAAATTTAGAAAATTTTAAGATGATAGAATTGCAACCATCTAAACTACGATCCTTTAAAACGCTTATAGCTTTTATGGGAAATTAAATTATGCACAAAATTTCAAGCATTCAGGCTGCATAAGTGTGAATCGTTACATCTCTACAACCTTACTTAGTTAATTTGCTTGTTCTAATGTTTATAATAAGAAGAAAAACAAACCATGTAATAAAAATTATTGCACCAGCTTTAATTGAATTATTATTAAATAAATTAATAGACACGTACAATATTATTATACTAAATATAAAACTCAAAAATTGTCCAAATCTTAATGTAGTATTCATTGATTTCATCCAATTTTTATGATTTAGCCCTTTTTGTTCCTTTCGTATCATTTCATTTTTTGCTGCCATGCTTTGGGTTTCATTTTTATACCTTGTCCCATTACTTATACAACTTTTGGATTATTTTGGAAATGCTTTAAGGTGGTTATGCAACAATGCGATTGACTTCAGCAAAGAATAAACATATATATTGACAATAAATAAAATTAACCTATAATTCCCATGTCAAAATATATCAGAAAACTTCCAGAATTATTTTTGAAGAAAGCTGCTGAATTTTTTATTCCAAAAACTTATCCAGCAATTCAATTGTATTTCCACCCTAATAGGATAGTGGGCGAGATGTCAGCAGGGATGCAAAATGCTACTTTAGAACAACTAGCGGATGCAAATCAATTTCTGCAACCATATATTGATAGAGTTGGTATAGCCGTTGCACAAGGAGTATATGATTCAATTATTAATCTTGAGCCTTATAATATTCCGATAAATATGAATGACTTAAGCATCAAAATCTTGTTATTTCACGATCTCAAATTTAAATTGCCAGGAGCAATGGGTGTCCTTCCGGTAAGCCTGTGTGACATAAAATATAAATTATTTCCATAATATAAAAAAATATAATAAGGTTAATCAATTAAGAATAAAATCGTTAACTGGTCAAAGGTGCAAAAAGAAGAGGAGAAGCCGAAAGTAAAG
>CAJQNX010000101.1 GCA_905479795.1 uncultured Candidatus Midichloriaceae bacterium
TTTTACTTTTCCGCCATTCAACAATATCATTGCGTATTTTCTCAAGTGTAATTTTTTGCATAGTAACTTGCCTTTTTTATTTAAGGTCAAATTTACCATTTATCCACATGATCTGTCACGCAGGCTTACCGGAAGGACACGTTTTTACTACCATAGTAGGAGTTATACAGGCTCAAGGGATTGCTGTTATAACTAATCATCCGGGTAAAGTGGCGGCACTTGCTGCAGCAGCCTCAGCATATTTATATTTTTCAAATCAACCAAAGAATGAAAATTCTAAAGCGCAACAAGATGATAGTAATTATGATTTTGTTGATCCTGATTTTAAAGAATTAAATATGGAAGATAATACAATCAATAACCATGATGAGTTGATTAACTAGAGGTTAGACAGTACTGTTGCAAATTAAGTCAAGTAGCAACAAAAAGTAACAAATGGACTTTTTGACTTTTTTCTTAAATTTTTTAAGTTTGCAACAGTGTCTCTTAAATTATATTTTAATAAGTTTTAAATATAAGAATTATCGTTTCCAAGGGGTTTGGGTATATGAAATTTTTACTCTTCAATTTCATATAGAAGAAAATGCAATTGCTTCTGCTTGCTCATTTTTATTTCTCGCCATTCCTAATGATACTATACTTTTTCCTTCTTTTTTATTTATTTCATCCATCAACTTTGAAATCTGCTCTAATTTATTTTTTTCTTTTAAATTACAATCAGTACTATTATCAAAAAGAGCTAACTGGTCATTTCTTTGTTTAGTCAAATTTACTAATATGATAGATACTTTTTTGATATTTAGGTTAGTTTGATTATTAGTGAGTGTATGCCACATAAATTTCATTTTATCCCCAAGAGAAAAATCATCGCATAAAGAATTTAGTTTTTGATAATTTTTTACAATACTCTTATTTACCAGACTAAGTTCTAGATTCATACCATTGGCATAAAATTCTTTTTCTCTTAGTCTTGATGTGGCTGTAAGTAGTAATTTTCTTGCTATATCATATGCATTTTCTGAATTTCTCATTTCTGGCGGAAGCACCTGACTATTTCCTATTGACTGAGTATCTTTTTTTTCTTCAGGCACATTATACCCTCTTAGAAGATAATAATACTTTTCACCATATATATTTCCGAAGGCTCTTTTCAAAAAACTAGCATCTTTACTGCAAAGACTTTCTACTGAATTGATGCCGTTAGATATTAACCTTGTATAGGTAGAAGCCCCAATACCAGTTAAACTTCTTAAATTTAATGAGTAAAGTTTTTTAGGTAAATCACTTCCTTCTAACACGACTAAACCATCTACTTTTTCTATTTCTGTTGCTATTTTAGCCAAGAATCTATTAGGGGCTATGCCTACGGAGCATTTAATATTATCGCCTATATTGTTGGTTATGCCCTTTTTTATTTTATATGCTAATTCAACTGCATTTTGCTTTAATTGAAATTTCCCTGTAAGTCTGCCTGCACATTCATCTATAGATAAAATATCATCAACATATATGTGCTTATCTATCTCTTTGAGTATTCTATGATGGTAGTTTCTATATTTATCATGATTTGATTTAACACAAATTAGATCAGGAATCATGCGCTTAGCCTCGCCTACGTTTGTACCTGTTTTAACCCCCAGTTTTTTTGCTTCAATACTTGCTGCAATAGCGCATGTAGTATCAGAATCAAGTGGAACTACAATAAGGGGTTTATTTCTATATGATGGATTGTAGTGTTGCTCTACTGTGGCAAAATAGCTATTAATATCTAAATACAACCAATTAAGAGTAAGATTGTGATAGCTATTCATGGTTGCTAATAAATTATTTCTCTAAAATAGATGATAAAATATACATAGCTTCTTCTCGCTCTTCTAAAATTTCATCAAGTAGGTTGACAGTCGTCCTCTTGCAGTCTTTTTCGTATACTTCAATCCAGTGCAATATTGCGTCTACTATTAGTTTATTATCTAAAAAAAGATTGTTTAGCATTATGTGAGCACTAACATCATTTTTTGCACCTTCAATAATACTTAATTTAGCAAAATTCTCTAAAGTTGCTGGGATTTTTGTTTTATATAGCCTGATATGCTCAGCTAGAGTATCTATGGAGTCAAGATTATCCTTATATAATTTTTCTAATAACTTATGATATTGGTAGAAATTTTCTCCAGTTATATTCCAATGATAATTTTGGGTTTTTAAACCTAGCGAGTATAGTGACGATAGTATGATTAATAGCTTTTCAGACATCTCATTTTTATGTGTAGACATATTATCCCTCTTAGTTCTATAAGTTATTTTAGATTAATCTTAATTAAAATAAACTGCATATCCTATTATACTTAATTATTGCTTAAACCCAAGCATTTCATAAAAATTGTTATTTGCTGTAAAATTTTAAACTAGTAGTTATTGGATTAACGGCAGTTATCACTTGATCACTATAATCTATGGATAATACTAAAGTTTTTAACACCATGCTATTATGTAATTTTTTACGACATAATTATATATTGATTATTTTGTTAATTATCTTGGAGACATGGTAATAAAAAATTATCAATAATGAAAGTGCAATTTATTGCAATATTGGTGAAAGCTTTGGTACTGAGATTTGAGATTTATAAAGCTTAATTAATTTTTATTTACACAATAAAGTTTTACCAAGGTACGTTATTTCCTTGATAATCCAAAAAAGAACCTGTTTTATAACTCTTTTCATTCTCAAGTACATCTATCATACCGCTGACACTTTCTTGTATCTCTAGTAGAGCATTTTGACCACCCATATCTGTCTTTACCCAGCCTGGACTCATAATTAGTATTTTTACTCCCATTTCTTCTAATTCCAAGGAAGCATTTCTCATTAAAGAGTTAAGCGCTGCTTTACTTGCTCTATAACTAAATCTTCTGCAGCTCTCATAAGATGATATGCTTCCTGCTTTTGAGGATATAGACATTACTACTTTTTTATCTCCTGCAATGACGTTATCTAATAATGCTTGTAAGATCATAATAGAGCCAATACTATTTGTTTTAAATAGCTTCATTAGACTGGAAGGTTCCACCATTTTAATTGTGGCTTCAGTGTCGTTAAAAATTCCAGCATTTATTATCAGATAATCAATTGCAATTCTCGATAATTCTTTTTTGAAGTTTTTAATATCAGTATCATTCGTAATATCAACCTGATGCATTTTTAACTGATTATGCTTTTTTGATAATTCAAATAATCCCTTACTTGTTTCAGTATTGCGATAGGTAGCAAATATGTTAATTTCTGGCATTTTTAATAATTCAGTAACAAAACCTAAGCCTAGCCCTCTATTCGCACCTATAATTAAAATATTACCTTTGAGCATTATAAATATTTATTTATCTATCTATTTGTCGTCATAGCAGTGTTATATGCTTTTTTGAGCAACGCAACATTATTTTCTAGTTTTATATTTTTTTTCTTGTCTTATCATTAGTACTTCATTCCTTGTAGTAGTAAGGTTTTTATGAGTAAGGTATTTTCATACTTTGATTTATAATTTTTAATTTGGTGATGCCTGCTTAGCCCAAATATCAAATTGACCAGCCTTTTTCTGAATAAAATTGTAGTTGTTTAATTGATCTTAATGCATCGGCAATATATTCTACGGTATTGATAGGTAATTTATCTATTTCATAAAATCTCAGGCTTTCACATTTCTGAGGCTCTTTATTTTTAATAATACCATCCCATTTTTTACATTGAATGAATACGTCTATATTTTCTCTGCTGGTCTTGCGATGCATTATATGTAGTACTTGAAGATCACAAGTATTAATATTGATTCCTATCTCCTCTCTTGCCTCTCTAATAGCTGTATACAGTGCTGATTCATTATTCTCTTGATTGCCACATATTAATGACCATTTATGATCCTCGTATCCAGTATTTTTTCTTAATGACATTAAAATTTTGTTGTGCTGGCTCAGCAATAAAGAGATATTGACATAAGTTTTTGACACTATTAAAGAGTAATATTTCAATATGTTATAATTGTAGAATATATTATTATTTTTCAGAAATTGCAAGAATGGCCAGTAATTATTTAGCTTACTTTTTCAAGATATATTTTGCATAAATAAGAAATAGAAAAATAGATTAAAGATAGATTAATCTGAAAGGAGATTGAAGAAATTTCTGAAATGCAACTCATTGAAGGTAAAAATATATAGCGCCTCTCCAACTAGTGTGTAAATAACAGAAATGTTACTTATAAATTTTTTCTACCATGCTATACTCCTATTTCGTTGGAATTTATATGATGAAATGCAATATGTTTAGTAATTAAGTTAATTAACTCGCATAAAGATAACGATTGCTCGAATATCATTTAGATATTCATTATATCTTTAGACTTAGCATTTAATATACCGTCTATTCTATTTATAAAATCATCAGTGATTTTTTGAATTTCTTGAGAATAAAGTTTAGATTCATCTTCAGAAATCAATTTATCTTTTTCTTGTTTTTTAAATTCATCAATACCACCTCTTCTATTATTTCTGATTGCTACTTTAGCCTGTTCACTATATTCGTTAGCTTTTTTAACTAACTCCTTTCTTCTTTCCTCACTAAGATTAGGTAGATGTAATCTTATAACTTGTCCTTCGGTGTTAGGTGTAAGGCCTAAACCCGAATTTAAAATAGCTTTTTCTGCGCTAGAAACCAATCCCTTATCCCATATTTGAACTAGTAATGTTTTTGCATCTGGTGCGCTTACGCTACCAATTTGGTTCAAGAACATATCGCTTCCATAAGCATCAACTTTAATCGGATCAAGTAAGGCGGTTGAAGCTCTACCAGTCCTTAAGCCACTTAATGAATGATTTAAAGAAGATATAGTGCCTTCCATCTTGGTTCTCAAATTTTTTAGAATTTCTGAATCTCTATCCATAATATTGCTATTTTATAGTTGTAAAATCACCTTTGTCTTGTAAAACTCTTGCAAATTCACCTTGCTTTCCAATGTTAAAAATTCTAATAGGCATTGCATTATCATGCGCTAATGTAATTGCAGTTGTATCCATTACAGAGATATTATTTTTAATTACCTCATCATGACTTAATTCTTTATACTTCACAGCTGCACTATTTTTTTTAGGATCCTCGGAGTATACACCATCAACTTTAGTGCCCTTTAAGATAAGAGAGCAATTCATTTCAATGGCTCTTAAAACAGCTCCTGTATCGGTAGTGAAAAAAGGGTTTCCTGTTCCCGATGCAAAGATTACAACTCGTCCTTTTTCTAAATGCCTTATGGCTTTTCTTCTAATATATTGTTCAACTATTGTAATAATAGGTATTGCCGATACTACCCTAGTAAACAAGCTCTTGCTTTCTAATTTGCTTTGTAATGCTATGGCATTTATTACTGTTGCTAACATTCCCATATAGTCTGCTGTAGCTCTTTCAATACCAACTTCTGCTACAGTAGCTCCTCTACATATATTGCCACCACCAACTACTAAACAGATCTCATACCCTAAATCATGCACTTCTTTAACATCTTCACAAATTTGGTCTATTATAGTGTTATCATGACCAAATTTCTCGCCTCCCATTAATGCTTCGCCTGAAATTTTTAAAAGTATTCGATTTTGTTTTTTCATCTGGTTGATGTCAATTATTCGCTAATTTCATATCTTATATAGCCTGAAACATTAAAGTCACAATTATTACTAGATTTCAGTTCTTCAATTACTTTTTTAATTTTTGTTTTGCCATCAATAACAAATGGTTGTTCAAGTAATACAATTTCTTCAAGGAATTTTCTAATTCTTCCCTCTATCATCTTTTCGACAACATTTGCTGGTTTTCCGCTTTCTAAAGCTTGTGCTCTAAGAATATTTTTTTCTTTTTCAACAACATTTTGATCAAGATTTTCAACATTTAAAGCTATAGGCTTTGATGCTGCAATATGCATTGCCAGTTGCCTTCCAAATTCCTCAATCTCATCATTAACTTCACCCTCTAAGGCAACTATAACACCAATTTTACCAATGCTATCTGATAATTTATTGTGCAAATATGGTATTATTTTTCCTTTATTGACACTAATTTTGCCAATTTTCTTTAATATAATATTTTCACCAATAATAGAAATATGCTCGGCTATCAGTTCGTTAATTGGAGTTGAGTCATGTTTACCTGATGCTAGAAATTGATTTGTATCGTTTCCTTCAAATTGATGAGCGCTTTTTACTACTTTATCGGCCAAATTTAAAAACTTATCATTTTTTCCAACGAAGTCTGTTTCAGAGCTTAGTTCAATTATAGTGGCATTATTTTCATCAATATATGTCGCGATAACTCCTTCACTAGTGTCTCTTCCAGCTTTTTTACCTGCAGAAGCAAGACCTTTTTTCCTAAGCCATGCAACGGCATCTTCAATATTTGAGTTATTTTCTTCTAGAGCCTTTTTGCAATCCAGCATTCCAGCTCCTGATTTGTTGCGTAACTCTTTAATTTGATTTGCATTTATAGACATATTTTAATTTACCTACTTTTTATTATTATCCGTATCCTTTTTATCAGATGCTTTGTTAATTTTTTTCATATCTTTTTTTTCTTCACCTGCATTTGGCAATTTTTTTAAATCTACTCCTTGTGATGATAAATTATCTTCGATTCCTGCCAGAGCTGCATCAGCAATCAAATTACAATAAAGTTCTATAGATTTTCTAGAATCATCATTACCTGGGATAACAAAATCAACACCTTTGGGGCTAGAATTTGTATCAACTATAGCGATTACAGGTATGTTTAATTTATTTGCTTCCTGAATTGCTATAGCATGTATTTTAACATCTATAACAAATAAAATATCAGGTAAACCTCCTAAATTTCTGATTCCTCCTATAGCTTTCTCAAGTTTCTCTTTTTTTCTTGAAAAATTTAATAATTCTTTTTTAGTGTACTTGTCATCTTCAGATTCTAAGATTTCCTCATATTTCTTTAAAGTTTTTATGGATGAAGAGATTGTTGACCAGTTAGTTAACATTCCACCTAACCAACGGTGATTAACATAATATTGTCCGCACTTTACAGCGGCGTCTTTTACTACGTCGGTAGATTGTTTTTTTGTGTTAACAAATAGTATTTTGCCATTTTTAGATGCTATGCCGAATATGACCTGCAGCGTATTGTACAAGTGATAAGCAGTTTGCTGCAAATCTATGATGTGAACTTTATTTTTTACACCGTAAATATATTTCCCCATTTCAGGGTTCCATAGGTTTTTTTTATGCCCGAAGTGAGCGCCAACCTCTAGTAATGACTTAATAGTAAAATTAGGTTTGTGTG
This sequence comes from uncultured Candidatus Midichloriaceae bacterium, assembly GCA_905479795.1. GTDB lineage: Bacteria > Pseudomonadota > Alphaproteobacteria > Rickettsiales > Midichloriaceae > Aquirickettsia. The sequence goes on from CAJQNX010000101.1 coordinate 7,343, forward strand.
ACATTTAAATACTCCTTTTTGGTTATACTAAATGCAGAATATATCGAATAGGACACCAAAAAATATCTGCATGGTTTTTATAATCCATGACTATACATATTAGTCTTTAAAATTTCAATATTAAATTTGAATTATAAATAAATTAAGGGTTATAAATTTTTTTTTGTTTGTTTGTAGATAAAAATTGCATACTATTAATGTTGTACTATTTTTTAGGGATATAAAAATGACACATAAGCTTGTACTAATTATTGATTCTAAATTTGCCAAAATTTATAGAGCGGAAGGGCTACAATTAAAAAAACTAATTTCTGAATATACTTCTGAGGAATTTGGCATTATTCACAAAAAGCAGTCAGTGAGAACTGGGTTTAAAAAGCAGGCCAGCGGAAGGGCTCACTTCTTTGATCCTCATACCGAGTCAAAAGACATTGAAAGGTGTGAATTTAGCAAAAAAATTTCAGATATTGTTAAGGATATGCTTATAAAAGAATCTTTTTCAGAGATAATTTTGATTGCGTCTCCAAAGGTACTCAGTCTAATGAGAAAATATATGCAAAAAACAGTCAACATTGAGATAAAGGAAATAGCAAAAGATTTGATTAGCTCAAGTGAAGAGCAAATTGCAAAGGTGGCTTTTTCATAGGAGCTCAGAAGTTATGACATTGCAATTATTTCTTCAGCAAACAAGTTGCGTAAATAGTATATTATTTAGTTGATTTCTATGAATCGAATGCGTAGCTAAAAATTCCAGTAGGATTGTCATCGCATATACCAAATGATATAGAATCTTCAAATATACTCTCTAATTTAAGTGTTGCTGTCTTTGCATTCTCATGAATGCTTTTGTACTCAGTGGCTATGTAATATAATGTGTAAGCATTCCCTAATACACCAGCAGTAGATTTATCTAACAACATTGCTTTCGGTGCCACCCTTTGCAACAAATTTTCATTTAGGGTGTGAAGTGTTTCATGACCTATTTGCGGTATCTTCAATTTATTGAATAGGCTGACTACTTTATCTGCATATGGTACTTTATCTGCATATGGTAATTTCATTGAAAGTTGATGAGCTCCAACTGCGCTAACATTATGTGTTTTGGCAATCATGTAAAAGGATGCCAGATATGATGATGCTTTTACTAACTCACCAGCTGTTCCAACCGAGAGACAGTATCCTTTTTTAGTTGTATCTATAAGTTTATTAAGCATAGTATAATTCATAAATTTTCCATTATTGCAGGCATTATACATAAGTTCTAACATTTTGTCAAGATAAAGTTTTGGATTTTTAACGCATGTTGTAGAATATGATGAAATAGTAGTTATAGCGCTGGTATACATAGTGGGTAATTTATTGAAAAGCGTCATTGCCATACCTGTGGTGCAGTTGACTGTATCTATTAGAGTCGATGATGCTTGGCTAACAGCCTCTGAAGCTACGGGGGCAGTGTAATTATAGGTATTTTTTATGGTATTTAATGTAAAATTAGAAAGTTCGCTGACACTTGTGTAGCAAAAATTTTTCAAGTTTGTGGCATGAGGTGATATAGTATTATATGTGCTGGTATACATAGTGGGTAATTCATTGAAAAGCTCCATTGCCATACTAGTGGTGCAGTTGACTGTATCTATTAGAGTCGATGATGCTTGTCTAATAGCCTCTGAAGCTACGGGGGAATTAATTATAAAATAGAGCATTGCATAACTAGCACAACTAATTGCAATAACAATTTCTGCCCACTGCAAATTAGTGGCCCAAGGAATTAATTCTAATTTTAATATATGCTTTTCCTCTGGAGTCAAATCCTCATATGATATAATATTTTTATAAACAGCGGATGTTGCTGCTTGGCCGTATGGGTTCGTGACCAATGTAGTAAGTAGCCCATAGAACTCATCTTCTGTTTTTCCTTTTGTCTCTAAAATAAATTGATTGATCAAGATATCTATATTTAAATTTTGATAGCTATCTTGCTTAGTCCAAGCAGTATATATATATCCGATGACACTTTGATTTAGATAATTGCTTGTTGATGCTATTTTATTGTAAAATTTCCACATAACTAATTGTTTCCTAATAAATTGTTTAACTACATTATACACAACGATTGTTACAATTAGGTTAAGGGATTTGGTTTTTGCAAAATTTAATTTTTAGATGGTACTTTACTCAGTGGGTGCTTGCCTAAGAGTGATTTTTTAATTTAAGTGTTGTCACGACATTCAAATTTAACTCCAACGTCTATCAGATATTTAATTGTCTTTACATCGAGTTTTTTTAACCAATTTCTTTGTTAATGATTTTTGCATAACTTGACAAAAATATGTATCGTTTGATACACTTAAGGCATGGATTAATGACGTGAGCAGAGATGTATAGTTAGATGAATTACCTAAAAATAATTGCGCAGGGTCTTGGGTCTATAGGACCGTTAGTTGGATTAGGAATGTTTGTGCATGATACCCTAGCTCGTGTATTTCCTTTTGCAAATCCAATAAGTGCACGCAACAATATAATGTATATATTAGCAACAGCAGCATTTGTAGAGGCTGTTAAACATGGAAGCATGGAAATGACAGATTTCATCGTTACTTATGGTGATGAGAAGGATCAAATGTCAAATAGTGAGATGATAATTGATACTATGTTTAAGGCTACGTTTACAGGTGTTGGATTAAATGTGGCTGGTCAAAATCCTCTTGTGAAGCATGGCTATACTCTTTACAAATCATGGGATAATGTAGCAAATGGGATGAGTGTTATAGGGAGCTATGTTATGAATTGTTTCTATGGAGAGATATCTAGTAGCCACCATCAACAGGAAGAGATGTATGAATGGAAGGATGCTATTGCACCTATATTATACATGCTGATAACTATGTCGATGTATTGGAGTATTAGTAAAATAGCCAAAGAATACACTCATGTTAGTGAGGTGGTAGATGGTATATATAAGGATTCCACAAATAAAGAAGATCTTATTAATCGCACTTATGCATTGCTACTAACATCTAATAACTTACAATCAACAGATAAGATAAAAAGTATTTTAAGCAGTTTATACGATAAATGAAAGGAGCTTGAAGATCAAATAGTTCCAACTTGGAGTGCTAAAATTGGGAATAAATCATGGGATGTTGCTCTCAATCAAGTTGTTTCTAAGCGCCTTAGGGGTTTTCGTGCAGATCAAGATTTTCGTCAAAATGTTGAAAGTATAAAAGATGATTTTCTGCGTAATAGTATTGTTGAGATAACTAAAAAATTTGAAAAAGCTATTGGGCTTAGGGAATTTCCTGCTTTGGCTTCATCGCACTATAGATGAGGTGCAAATTTCCTATGAAATTTAATTTTTAGATGATATATTGCTCAATGGGTGTTTGCCCAAGAGTAATTTTTTTGCTTTAGAATCGGAAACTTTGGTATAAATTTGGGTTGAAGATATATCAGAATGTCCCAATAATTCTTGTACAATCCTTAGGTTAGCGCCATTATCTAGCATATGGGTTGCAAATGAATGCCTGATCTTGTGTGGCGAAATTATTAGGGGATCAATGTTGGATTTTATAGCAATTTCTTTGAGGATTTGGCCAAATCTTTGTCTAGAAATATGAACAATTTTTTTATTTTTTGAGACTGACGGAAAGACCCAATTTGACTTTGCTCCAACTGATAAAAATTTACTTCTAATATCTAAATAATTTTTTAATGCTTTGCACGCCATTTGATTTAGTATTACAGCTCTTTCTTTTTTACCTTTTCCTTCTACTATTAGAAGGTTTATTTCTGATTCGTCAGAAAGACTTTCCAATGCTTTCATTTTCAACGATACTAATTCAGAAATCCTCATACCTGTGGAGTATAATATTTCTAACATTGTGTAATCTCTCAATCCTTCTTTAGTGATGTTATTATTTGCCGTTTTTATTAATTTATCCAATATATCTTGTGATAATGCTTTCGGAATGGATTCTGGTCTTTTGGGCATGATTATGTTTAAAGTTGGATTTTCTTTAAAAACTCCATCAGAAACTAAAAAAGAAAAAAATTGCCTAAAAGTAGAAATCTTTCTACCTATGGTTTTAGCTCCTAGCTTTCTATGGCTTAATTCAATTATAAAATCTTTTATTATAGATGAGGTAACTTTTTCTAATTTTATATTATTTAAAGTTAAATAATCATATAAATCTTTAATATCTTTCCTATAGGATGATATTGTATTTTCTGTCGCCCCTCTTTCAGCAACAAGCATTTCGAAGAAATATTCTATATAGTTGCTTGTATATTTTTTATTAGTCATTAGTCATTTGTAATGCTGGATATCCCTGATAAATTAATGAAATCAATGACTTATATTATTTATAATAAAAATAAAAATTAAATACTATATAAGTCAAAATGAGATAATAATTTATATTAAAATCCTCTACTATCTTTCTCAATAAATATTGCATGTTATTAACAAATATGCAAACTAACATATAATTAACAAATATTTTTATACATAATGAAGTTACTTATAGTTGAATCTCCTGCAAAAGCAAAAACTTTAGAAAAGTATCTAGGTGGAGATTATAAAGTAATTTCTTCATATGGTCATGTAAGGAGCTTACCTTCTGTAAAAGATGCTGTAGAACCTGAGAATGATTTTAAAATTACTTATAAGGTGCTTGAAAAAGCGAAAGATACAATCAAAAAGCTTTCTGAGAATTTTAAAAAAGCTGATGCTATTTTTCTAGCGACTGATCCAGATAGAGAGGGGGAGGCAATTTCATGGCATATCTTAGAAGCAATGAAAAGTAAAAAATCTGTTAATAAGGATGTTGAAATAAAACGAATTGTGTTTCATGAAATAACGAAAAGTGCAGTTATAAATGCTATAGAAAATCCAAGAGGGCTAGATAAAGATTTAGTGCATGCTCAACAAGCAAGGCAGGCTTTAGACTATTTAGTAGGATTTACCTTATCACCTGTTTTATGGAGGAAGTTACCAGGGAGTAGATCTGCGGGAAGAGTTCAATCGGTTGCTCTAAAATTGCTATGTGAAAGAGAGAATGAAAGGGATAAATTTAAGGAGCAAGAATATTGGTCAATAGATAGTATATTTCAAAATGATGATAAAGTTAATTTTGACTCTATGCTTCATACTTATGATGGTAAAAAAATTGAAAAACTTACCATATCAGATGAAGGTTATGCTAAAGAAATAGTAAAAAATGTTGAAAAATTAAAATATAAAGTTTCTTCAATTAAGAAAAAAGAAATTAACAGAAAACCTACAGCTCCATTCATTACTTCAACTTTAATACAAGAAGCTTCCAGAAAGTTAAATTTTACTGCACAAAAAGCAATGTTGATTGCTCAAAAGCTTTATGAGGGTATTCAAATAAATGGAGAGGTCACGGGTTTAATTACTTATATGAGAACGGATGGTGTTACAATATCAAAAGAAGCTATTAAAAATATTGTTTCTCATATAAAAAATCATTATGGTCCAAATTATTTACCCGCAACCCCTATTGTTTATAAATCAAAATCCAAAAATGCTCAGGAAGCTCATGAAGCAATTAGACCAACAAATTTTCAAAATAGCCCTAGTGCCATAAAAGAATTTTTAGATAATGATCAATATAGATTATATGAACTAATTTGGAAAAGAACAGTTGCAAGTCAAATGGCTAATGCAAAATTAGAATCAGTTGCTGTAGAAATAGCATCTGAAACTGGTAATAATACTTTCAAATCAGTAGGCTCTACACTTGTTTTTGACGGATTTTATAAAGTTTATAAGGAAGGTCAGGATAATGAACAAGATGAAAATAAAAATAAAATTCCAAAACTTAAAGAGGGTGATGACTTAAAGCTTAATAAAGTAATTCCAAACCAACATTTTACACAACCCCCACCTAGATATACTGAGGCAAGTATTATAAAAAGAATGGAAGAGTTAGGGATAGGGAGGCCCTCTACATATCCTAAAATTATCTCTATATTAATTGAAAGAGAATATGCCAAAATTATACAAAAAAGCTTCATACCAGAATCTAAAGGGAGACTTGTTGACGCTTTTCTCAACAAATTTTTTAACAAGTACATAGATTATGATTTTACAGCAAATTTGGAAAATGACTTAGATGATATAGCAAATGGGAAAAAGAATTGGAAAGATGTGTTAAAAAACTTTTGGTCACCATTTAAAGGTACATCTAACGAAGTTTTAGAAATAAAAAATATGGATATAATTCATGAGGTAGAAAATTTACTAGGGGATTATATTTTTAAATCTGATGGCACAGAAAATACTGATACATTAAGAGAATGCAATAAATGTAATGATGGGAAATTAGGGCTAAGAACAAGTAAATTTGGAGCATTTATAGGTTGTTCAAATTATCCAGAATGTAATTATAAAAGAGCATTGTTTGGAGATGAGCTTTTGGAAAGTGCCAGTAATAATGAAAAAATTTTAGGAGTAGATGCAAAAACTCAAGTTAATATTTTACTAAAAAAGGGTCCTTATGGGTTTTATTTAGAAAAAGAAGAGGACGGGAAGAAAAAACGTGCATCACTTCCAGAAAAATATCCACATGAAAGTATTGATTTAGCATTTGCATCCAGCTTATTAAATTTACCAAAAATTATAGGTAAGCATCCATCTATCGGTGAAGATATATTTGTTAAAATTGGTAGGTATGGTCCATATTTAGAATGTAACAAAAAATTCTATGCTTTAAAAAATATTGATAAAATTAATATTAACTTTGGCGAGGCAATAGAGCTCATTGATAATTACAAGCCTAAAGTTGCAAAAAAGAAGAAAAAAAGCTAATGGCAACCATTTTGCCATATAATGGTAAATTTCCCAAAATAGCTAATGACGTATTTATTGCAGAGAATGCAGTAATTATAGGTGATGTAGTTATTGGTAGTAGATCAAGTGTTTGGTATAATTGCGTTATAAGGGGGGATGTTAATCATATACGAATTGGTCAGGAGACTAACATCCAGGACGGTACAGTAATACATGTTGGAACTAATAATGGACCAACAATAATCGGTAATGGCATAACAATTGGTCATAAGGCTTTAATTCATGCTTGTACACTACATGATTATTCATTCATTGGTATGAATTCAACCGTAATGGACTATGCGCAAATCAAATCTTACTCTATGGTTGCAGCTGGAGCATTGGTAACTAATAATAAAATAGTTGAAGAAAATGAATTGTGGGCGGGTGTGCCAGCAAAATTTTTACGAAAATTAAAAAAAGAAGAAGTGGGTTATATAAATATATCCAAAGATAGATATGTCAATTTAGCCAAAGATTATATGTATTGACTTTGCTTGTTGAATAGCTGCCATAGATTGCATAATTATTAAGGTAATTTTTATGTTTTGGAATAGTAAAAAGAAATTAAAAGTATTAGCTTTTAGTGGTGGCACACAAAAAGGTATTGTATCATTAATCATAGCTCTTAAACTTGATAGTGAATTAAAGAAATACAACCCAGAAAAAGAATTTATTGAATATTTTGATACTGTTACAGCAGTTTCTTCGGGATCTATTATAGCATCATGTTTAGTTATTCCATCAGATGAAAATCCTAAAAAACCAAGATATTCCCTTTATGATTGCTGTAAATTTTTTACTCAAGGGTCTGATGGTTTGAATTCTAAAAATACTACATGGAATAAATTTTTGTTATTTATAGGATTAAAAGATTATATATTATCAAGTCAGGATTTTGAAAAAATCCTCTTTCAAGAAACAGGTATAAATAAGAATGCAGCTAATCTAAAATTGAGTAAAGCTATAATTCCTATTAATATAATATCATACGACATTGAAAATGACACCCCACGTATCTGGAGCACTTATGAGGCAAAACACGATCCTAAAAAAGATTTTTATTTAAAAGATGCTATAGGGGCTTCTGTCTCTATACCGCCACTTCTTTCGAAAAAAACTACTATTTCAGAAGATCAAGAAAAGCTCATAGATTACGATGGGGGT